>CADCQV010000241.1 GCA_902803625.1 uncultured Lachnospiraceae bacterium | reverse complement strand
TGCAGGACGCAGTGAACGCTATCCGCGGAGCATCAGAGTAATACAGGATGCTTGAATTCAGACCGGAAGAGCTGGAAGAAAAAATAGATTATCATTTCAGGGACAGGATGCTCTTACGCTCCGCTCTCTCACATGGCTCATATGTAAATGAGCTGAAGATAAACACTTATCCCGATTATGAGAGACTGGAGTTTCTGGGAGATGCTGTCCTTGAGCTGGTTGTAAGCGAATACCTCTATAACTGCCGCCCGGAGAAGCCTGAGGGAGAAATGACAAAACTGCGTGCCGCGCTGGTCTGTGAGCCGACACTTGCGGAATGTGCAGCTGAATTCTCCCTGTCTGATTTCATTTTGGTAGGGCATGGGGAGGAGGAGCAGGGAAGCAGATCAAGAGCTTCCATTGTTTCCGATGTCTTCGAGGCAGTGATCGGGGCTATATATTTAGACGGCGGATTTGAGGCTGCTGAAAGGCATATCGGGAGGTTTGTACTGAAGGATATGGAGAGAAAGCAGCTTTTTTATGATGCAAAGTCCATCCTTCAGGAAAGATGCCAGAAAAAGGGGGATACCCTGGAATACATCGTGGCAGGTGAAAGCGGTCCCGACCATAAAAAGGTCTATACCGTGGAGGTCTACATTAACGGCATGAGGGTTTCCGCGGGGCAGGGAAGCTCAAAGAAGAGCGCGGAGCAGCATGCCGCATATGAGTATTTGAAGAGAGAAAAGGATCTTTCGGGCTGAAGCCTTATGTCATTCTGAGCGGAGCGAAGAATCTTAAAAAGATCCTTCGGGTCAAAGCCATCAAGATAAACTGAAATGTATTTAAAAAGTATTGAAATACAGGGCTTCAAGTCCTTTGCAAATAAAATAGAATTTAAGTTTAAAGACGGTATCACTGCCATCGTAGGACCAAACGGCTCGGGAAAGAGCAATGTTGCCGATGCAGTGCGCTGGGTTCTCGGAGAACAGAGCGCAAGGGAGCTAAGGGGTTCTTCCATGCAGGACGTTATCTTTTCCGGCACGGAAACCCGTAAGCCAATGGGCTATGCCTATGTGGCCATAACCATGGACAATTCGGACCACGCGCTTGGGGTTGAATTTGACGAGGTAACTGTGGCCCGAAGGGTCTACAGATCCGGTGAAAGCGAATATCTGATGAACGGAAACGCCTGCCGGCTGAAGGATGTGCAGGAGCTTTTTTATGATACGGGTGTGGGGCAGGAGGGCTACTCCATAATCGGACAGGGACAGATAGACAAGATCCTTTCAGGAAAGAGCGAGGAAAGAAGGGAGCTTTTCGACGAGGCTGCGGGCATAGTCAAGTTTAAGAGGCGAAAAGCCGCTGCCATAAGGAAGCTGGAGCATGAGAAGAATAATCTTCTTCGTGTGACCGACAGGCTGGATGAGCTGGAAAAGCAGCTGGATCCCCTTCGCGGCCAGTCAGAGAAGGCGAAGGTCTATCTCCAGAAGAAGGAGGACTTAAAGGAGCTTGATGCCAATGTTTTTCTTCTGGAGACGGAGAGAAATGATAAAGAGCTAAAGGAAATAGAGAGGAAAAGCAGCATAGCGGAGGCTGACCTGAAGGAAATAAGCGGGAAGTATTCGGAAAGCCAGAACAGCTATGTGAATATCGGTGATGAATTAAAGAGTGTAGATGAGGAGATCGACAGGAAAAAAGCGGAGATCTCGAATTCCACGCTGTTTAAGGGCCAGATAGAGGGTGAGATAAATGTTCTTAAGGAGCAGATACACTCCTTAAAGGTCAGTGACGAGCACTTTACCAACCGTATAAATGAATTAAAGAGCGAGACAGAAAAAAACAGGCAGGAAAAGCAGAAATTAACCGTCAGAAAGGCCACTATAGACGAGAAGGTTTCCGCAATCGACTCGGGTCTTGACGAATACAGAGAGCAGATCGACCTTTTTACCGAGGAGCATAACAGTAAGAATGAGGAGCTCGAAAGAAAAAAGGGAACATTGATAGAGCTTCTGAACGGACGGAATGATATCAAGGGGAGCATCGCGAGATACGATACGATGCTCGAGCAGGCAGAGCTTCGGAAGTCAGAGCTCTCCCAGAGCCTTATCAGGATCCATACGGGAGAAAAGGAGATAAAGGGCGAGATAGATGCTGCCTTAAAGGAGTTTGATGAGGCCGATGCTTCATTAAAGAGACTCGCTGCAGGTCTTGAAGACCTGGAGAACGAGGACAATAAGGTACGTAAGGAGCTTGAGAAGGCTGACAGTGACCATCATTCCCTCGAGATAATTTACCACGAAAAGAAATCAAAGCACGAAAGCCTGAAAAATATGGCAGAACGCTATGAGGGCTACGGAAGCGCCGTCAAGCGGGCCATGGAGGAAAAGCGCCATGAAAAGGGCATAGAGGGAGTGGTTGCGGATCTTATAAAGGTTCAGAAAAAGTATGAGACCGCTATAGAAACGGCTCTCGGCGGAAATCTCCAGAATATAGTCACAAGAGACGAGAATACTGCGAAAAAGCTGATAGAGATACTAAAGGCAGAGCACGCCGGCCGCGCCACATTTTTACCCCTTACGTCAATTGAGTCAAGGGATCTTTCCGATGATGCGCTGTTAAACGAACCGGGCGCTCTGGGACGGGCGGACACCCTGGTGGAATTTGAAAAAAAATATGAGAAGGTGGCAGGCTCGCTTCTCGGGAATTATCTTGTTGTAGACAATGTGGATAACGCCTTAAAGATTGCGAAGAAATATCACTACAGGGTCAGGATGGTCACTCTTTCCGGTGAAGCCCTAAATCCCGGTGGCTCCATATCCGGAGGCGCCTATAAGAATAATTCCGGACTGCTCGGCAGAACAAGGGAGATAGAGGCTCTTGAAAGGGATCTGAAGGATACCTTAACAGAGATAGATAAGTGCCTTGAAAAGATCGAGGAGCTAAGAAGAAAAAAGACGGATAACGGCATTAAGAGGAATAAGCTTTCGGAAAAAAGGAAGGAGCTTGAATTAAAATACAATACCGCTTCATTGAGTTTAAAGCAGCTTAAGGACCGTGAAAAGGAGCTTAGCGAGGGAAGCGGCGGGATTTTAAGAGAAAACAGGGCGATAGAGGAGCAGATAACCGAGATCACAGCTCTTAAGGAAAAGGTGAATAAAGACCTTCAGTCCTCCTTTGATAAGGAAAAGGGGATTTCCGTTGAGATCGAGGAGCTGAATATCGCCATCGAGAAAATAAGCGAAAAGGCCGAGAAGCTCAAGCAGAAGCTCTCAGAGGAGGACAAGAAAAACGTATCCTTACGTGGTGAGCAGTCACACGTTGAGGAGGAGCTTAACCGACTCACGAATTTCCTTAGCCGGAGTGAGAGCGAAATAGGGAAAATAGAACAGAGTATTTCAGAAAACAAGAAGGAAAGGGATTTAAAGACCCAAAAGATCCGGGGGCTTGAGGAGCAGATAGAGAATTACGGAACGGATAATGACTCCAAGAACCGGGAGCTTAAGGAGCTCTATGACAAAAAGAACGCTCTTTCGGAAAAGCAGAAGAGTATTTTCAGGGAGATCGGAAATATCAGCGAAAGGAAGAGCGGCATAGAGCGTGAGATAGACAGGCTTCTTTCGCAGAAGGAAAAGTGTGAGCGGGACGAGGAGAGCTTCACCAATTATATGTGGGACGAGTACCAGATGACGAGAAGCGCTGCCCTTGAGCTTAAGAATGAGGAAATGACTGATCTTCCGAGGCTAAAGAAGGCTACCTTTGCCGTAAAGAATGCCATAAGAGAGCTTGGCAATGTGAATGTCAACGCCATTGAAGAATACAAGAATCTCTTTGACAGATATACCTTTGAGGACGGTCAGAGAAACGATCTTATCAAGGCTGAAGAGGATCTTATAAACATAATAGCGGAGCTTGACGACAATATGAAAAAGCTCTTCTCAAAGAAATTTGAGGATATTTCGAAGCAGTACGACGTGGTGTTTAAGAAGCTTTTCGGCGGGGGCAAGGGAACCCTGGAGCTTATCGATCCGGAGAAGATACTGGAAACCGATATCAGGATAATCGCCCAGCCGCCGGGGAAAAAGCTGCAGAATATGATGCAGCTGTCCGGAGGGGAAAAGGCCCTTTCCGCCATTGCCCTTCTTTTTGCCATTCAGGCATTGAAGCCGTCGCCTTTCTGCCTTCTGGATGAGATAGAGGCAGCACTGGATGAGGCCAATGTGGACCGCTTTGCGTCCTACCTTTGCAACCTGACCAGGCATACACAGTTTATCGTGATCACGCACAGAAGGGGAACGATGGTAAAGTCGGACAGACTCTACGGCATCACCATGCAGGAGAAGGGTGTGTCTACGCAGGTCAATGTGGATCTGGAGGATTATGACTGATGGGATTTTTTCAGAAAATTGCTAATTTTTTTACCGGATATAAGGAGATAGACAGCGAGTTTTTTGAAGAGCTGGAAGAGCTTCTTGTCATGGGTGATGTGGGGATCGCCACAACAGAGAAGCTTATCGAGGACCTCAAGGAAAGGGTAAGGGAGCAGCGGATTTCCGAGCCTGAGAAATGCAGGGAGCTTTTGATGGACAGCATGAAGGAGAGCCTCAAAAGCTTCGACACGGGAGATCTTTATGACTTTGAGGAAGGCCCGTCGGTGGTTCTTATTGTCGGAGTGAACGGAGTGGGAAAGACCACCTCTGTGGGAAAGCTCGCGCACATTTATAAGGATATGGGAAAGAAGGTGCTTCTGTCTGCTTCGGATACCTTCAGGGCTGCAGCCATAGACCAGCTTCAGGTCTGGGCTGAAAGAGCCGGGGTCGATATCATCAAGGGAGTCGAAGGCGGGGATCCGGGAGCAGTGGTTTTTGATTCCGTTAAGGCGGCTAAGGCGAGAAATGCGGATATCCTTTTATGCGACACGGCCGGAAGGCTCCATAATAAGCAGAATCTTATGAATGAGCTGAAAAAGATAAATACCATCATAAGCTCCGAATATCCCGGGGCAAAGAAGGAGACCCTTGTGGTGGTTGACGGAACAACGGGACAAAATGCCATGAGTCAGGCGAAGGAATTTATGTCCGTAACGGAGGTGACGGGGATAATCCTTACAAAGCTTGATGGCAGTGCCAAGGGAGGCATAGTCTTAAGCATCGAAAATGAACTGAAGATCCCGGTAAAATTTATCGGTCTCGGAGAGAAGATCACGGATCTCGAAAAATTCGATCCGGATAAATTTGTGGATAATCTGTTTAAGAAAGAAGCAGGTTAATTGCCCGGAAAAGCGAAGCGGTTACGCTGTCATTCTGAGCGAAGCGAAGAATCTTTCATGATCGGAGGGAAGATCCTTCGGGCTGACGCCCTCAGGATGACATACAGGAATGATGTTTATTGTGATGAAAGACGGGAGAGCAGGAGATGTCGGTGAATAAAGAATATGAATACTTAAGTCTGGAGGCCTTCGAGGAGGCTTCGGAAAAAGTAAGGGAGGTCACGGTAGAAACAAAGCTTATACACAGTGACTTTTTCTCAATGACAAGCGGAAACCAGGTGTATCTGAAGCCTGAAAATATGCAGAGGACCGGAGCCTACAAGATACGCGGCGCATATTACAGGGTAAGCCGCCTCTCAGAGGAAGAAAGAGAAAGGGGCGTTATAGCAGCATCGGCCGGAAACCATGCCCAGGGAGTAGCCTTTGCGGCACAGTCCTTTGGCTGCAGGGCGGTGATAGTGATGCCGACAACAACGCCGCTTATAAAGGTAAACCGTACCAAGGCTCTGGGTGCAGAGGTGATACTTCACGGGGATATATATGACGATGCCTGTGCAGAGGCTTTGAGGCTGGCAGAGGAAAATGGCTATACCTTCGTGCATCCCTTTGATGACCTCTGTGTGGCAACAGGGCAGGGCTCCATCGCAATGGAGATCTTTAAGGAGCTGCCGCTTGTGGACTATATCCTGGTACCTGTCGGGGGAGGCGGCCTGGCAACAGGTATTTCCGCTCTTGTAAAGCTCCTTCATCCCAAGGTTAAGGTTATAGGAGTTGAGCCCGAGGGAGCCGCCTGTCTCACTGCGTCACTAAAAAAGGGGAAGGTCACAACCCTGAAATCCGCTTCCACCATTGCCGACGGTACTGCGGTAAAGACTCCGGGGAAGCTTATTTTCCCTTATCTTCAGAAAAACCTCGATGATGTGATAACCGTTCCGGATTCGGATCTTGTAATCGCCTTTCTCGATATGGTGGAAAACCACAAGATGATAGTAGAGAATTCCGGGCTGTTGTCGGTAGCTGCCTTAAAGCAGCTTAAGTGTAAGGGGAAAAAGGTGGTTTCCGTTCTTTCGGGCGGAAATATGGATGTCATCACGATGTCCAGTGTGGTGCAGCAGGGACTTATATTAAGAGACAGGATATTTACCGTTTCCGTCCTTCTGCCGGATAAGCCCGGAGAGCTTGAGAGGGTTGCCGGCACCATAGCAAGAGAGAACGGAAATGTGATAAAGCTTGAGCATAACCAGTTCGTGAATACCAACCGTTCTGCCGAGGTTGAGCTTCGGATCACCCTGGAGGCCTTCGGCACGGAGCATAAGGAGCAGATCCTCTCCGCACTCGACAAAAACGGCTATAAGCCCAAGCAGGTCAGAGCCGCGCTGTGAGGTAAGATAAGTCTTCCGGGAAGGCGGTGAAAAATTGGATATCCGTAAATTCAGACGGATGACTGTAAAAAGGGCATGTATAGAGACACTTTTTATTGTAATAACCGTCGGGCTAAGTATATTGGACCACTTCCTCGGTTTGGGGCTTGACCAGATCGGGATAGTGGTGGTTTCAGGGATATTCGGTGCTATCCCGGGGGTTATTGCTGTTTTTATAACGTCCCTTGGAGCCACCCTGATTTTCAGAGAATCCTTTGCCTTGAGCTATGCCTGCTTCTCCCAGTTTATTGTAATCATTGTTTCATATTTTGTAAGGAAGGGTCTCTTAAAAACAAAGAGAAGGTGTGCCCTTCTTTATTTTATTGTTTTCTTTGTACGCTTCTTCGGTCTATTTATAGGGAACCTTATCGACAATCTGGGTGAAAAGGAAATAGGCTATTATGTCCTCGCCGACTCGACTGCTCTTATTTACGCTGCGGTCCTTATTATCCCCTTTATTTATCTCTATCTTCTTGCTCACCGGCTCGGGGATACGGATCTTTTATATCTTCCGAATCTATATGCCTATATAAAGGACGAGAATATAGGAAAGCTTATAAATGAAAGGGAAATGTCATACAGAAAGCATTCCCTGGGGTCGAGAATGGGTCTTCTTATAGTATTTGTTGCAACAGTTATGACAATAACCGCGATCGTATTATTTAATACCCTGTATTTCCGGCCGGATATGCTGATCTCCAATATGAGGAGAATGCCAAACCCTCACTTTGGTCCTGTTTCCGGGAATGCGCCGGGTTTTATGGATCCCGGAATGACGCCGGAGGACGGTAATAGTCCGGAGCAGCACTCAGACAGCTTCAAGAATACCCCGGAGCAGCCATCAGACAGCTTCAGTATTACAGCAGAGGGCCTGGATTTTGATATTCAGCTTGGAGAATGGACTACGAAAAGGGGTGCTGCAAAGAACATAGCCTTCTTTATAAAAATCGTACTGGGACTAATCTATATTGAGATAGCTGAGATCGCAGTCGCCATGTCCTATGTGAAGAATACGGTAGTGGGTCCGGTAGAAGCCGTGTCATACGCAATGAATATCTATGCTGCGGGAAACGAGGACGAGAGGCTTGAATGTATAAATTATGTAAATACCATCAATATAAAAACCGGGGATGAGCTCGAAACCCTCTACCGCTCCTTCGGAAAGATGGTTGAGGATTTCGGGGAATATGTTGAGAGACTAAAGAAAGAAAACGAACTTGAGAAGGATCTGGAGGTGGAAAGGGCATCAAATGCCGCAAAATCAGCTTTTCTTTCCAATATGTCACATGAACTGAGGACCCCGATAAATGCTGTTCTCGGCATGGATGAAATGATCTTGAGGGAGTCGGATAATGAAGAGATAATTAACTATGCCGCCGATATACAGAACGCAGGCAGGACGCTCTTAAGCCTTGTTAACGACATACTTGACTTTTCAAAGATAGAAGCCGGGAAGATGGAGATAATACCCGTCGACTATGAGCTTTCGAGCCTTATTAATGACCTTGTGAACATGATAAGGACAAAGGCCGAGAGTAAGGAGATCGCGATTAAGGTGCAGGTAAACGAGACTATGCCCCATATCCTCCATGGTGATGAGATAAGGATAAAGCAGGTTATTACCAATATTTTGAGCAATGCCGTAAAGTATACGGAAAAGGGCAGTATTACCCTGAAGCTCGATTATGAGAGAAAGGCTGAAAAGGAGCTGGATATTATAGTATCCGTCCGTGATACCGGAATAGGGATAAAGGAAGAGGATCTTACAAAGCTCTTTGTGGCCTTTGAAAGGATAGAGGAAAAGCGGAACCGCACAATTGAAGGAACCGGTCTCGGAATGAATATCACCCAGAGCCTCCTAAATATGATGGGAAGCCGCCTTGAAGTAAAAAGTGTCTACGGAGAGGGTTCGGAATTCGGCTTCTCATTGCGTCAGGGTATAGTAAAGGATGAGCCGATCGGCAATATAGAGGAGACCTACAAAAAGACACTTGCAAAAAGAGGTGTTTATCGTGAGTCCTTCAGGGCTCCTGACGCAAGGATACTGATCGTTGACGATACCGAGATGAATCTGAGCGTGATAAAGAGCCTCTTAAAGAAAACACTGATCAGGGTGGATACCGCAATGAGCGGCTTTGACTGCCTTGATATGATAAAGAAAAACAGATATGACATAATCTTCCTTGATCACCGGATGCCGGAAATGGACGGCGTTGAAACCTGTAAGAAAATGAAGGAAATGGATAATAGCGAATCCTTATGCGTTGGTGTCCCGGTAGTTGCCCTTACCGCAAATGCCATAAGCGGGGCAAGGGATTATTATCTGAAGGAAGGCTTTACTGATTATCTTACAAAGCCGGTGGACTTTGAAAAGCTTGAAAAGCTTATTAAGGATCTGCTGCCTGATGAAAAAACGGAGGTAGTGGAGGCGGATCCTGATGAGAGTGAACAAAGCGGTCCTAAGCTTCCGGAATGGCTCGTTGGGAACGCTGCACTTAATACCGGAGCCGGAATCAGAAACTGCGGTTCCACGGAGGAATACTTAAAGGCGCTCAGGCTATTTTATAACAATATAGAGGATAACTATGAAAGTATTAAGGGATTCTATGATAAAGGTGACAGAAATAACTATAATATCAAGGTCCATGCCTTAAAGAGCTCAGCAAGGCTTATAGGAGCGGAGGAGCTTTCTGAGGAGGCAAGGCTTCTGGAGGAGGCAAGTAATGAGGAGGGTTATGATCCCGGATACATAAAGGAAAATACCCCGAAGCTCTTAAATAGTTATCTCGGATTTCTTGAAAGCTTATCCCCGTTGGATTCAAGCGGGGATAAAGAAGATCAGGATACAAAGAAGCCTGAAATCGATAAAGACAGCCTGTCCGACGCATACTCGTCTTTAGAAGAGCTGATAGGTGTTGCGGACTTTGACAGTGCAGCAATGATAATAGATAATGTAAATAATTATTCAATAAAGGATACAGAGGAAAAGGAACGGTTCCTTAAAGTAAAAAAGGCAGCAGAAAAATTTGACTGGGACAGTGTTCTTACATTGATCAGGGAAAGATAAGCTATGAAAAAGGATGTACTTCTAATAAGCTCCGGTTCAACCTTTATGGTGAACGCGATTATCGACAATCTGAAGGGAGGGGGCTACTCCGTAACACGGATAGATCCGTTCGTAAACCAGATAAGCAGTGAAAAGGACGGCTTTGATATACTGGTATTTTATCTCGGGGATTTTATCGAGAATATCAGTGAAACGCTGGTTTACCTAAAGGATATCTGTGTGGAAGAGGATAAATATCTGTACTGTATCGGCAGTAAGGACGAGATAAGCGTCTTACGGAAGGATGTGCCGGATCACGCCATAAGCGGGATCTTTGAAAGACCCGTAAATATAAAGAACCTCTTATCCGCTCTTGACGGACTGGTGGCAGAGCATGAGGGCGACAGCAAAAAGAAATCCGTTCTTGTGGTGGATGATGATGTGGTATTTCTGAATATGATGAAGGAATGGCTTTCCGTGGATTACAGGGTCGCACTCGTCAATTCCGGAATGAGGGCCATCACCTATCTTGCCAATAACAAACCGGATCTCATTCTTCTGGATTATGAGATGCCGGTGACAAGCGGTCCCCAGGTTCTGGAAATGATAAGGGATGACTCGGAGACCTCGGACACCCCCGTCATCTTTTTAACCGGAAAGGGTGACAGGGACAGTGTTACAAAGGTGCTGTCACTAAAGCCGAACGGATACCTCCTGAAAAACCTGAGTAAGGATGAGCTATTGAGCTCGGTCAGGGATTTTTTTGAAAAGCAGAGGGCAAATAAAATCGCCTTGAAAATGAGTTGATCAGCTCCGCAGGGATGCACACGGGTTCTGAATAGTTGCGATAACAGAAGAAATACAAAAGCAGAATAATATCGGAGTAACAGTATGCCTGATAACTATATGAAGGATCAGAATAATAATGAGTATCTTCTTGAAAGGACACTTGCCGGAAAAGATCCCGAGCTGCATAAAAGGTTCCGTGATACTGTTTTTGCGGTGCAGAAAATATTGTCGAGATACAGGCTTTTATTTCCCGAATATACCGATCATTCGGAGCTCCACAGCCTGACGGTCATTGATTCCTGTAATCAGCTTCTCGGCAGAAAACAGATGGCGCGTCTTAACAGCGACGAAATATATATTCTTCTTATGGCCTCATATCTCCATGACAGTGGTATGGGAATAGGGGAAAAAGACTATGAGGAGTTTAAGAAAAGGCTTGATGCGGATTCATATTTCAGGACTCATCCCGATGCCGGTATTACTGATTTCGTAAGGGATTATCATAATGAATTCAGCGGGATGTTTATTGAAAAGTACGCAGGTCTCTTTGAATTTCCGGGTGATGAGTACACCTTTGCGGTAAAGCAGGTGGTCAGGGGACACCGTAAAACGGATCTTTTTGATGAGAAAGAATACCCTTCCTCTTTCATATTGCCCAACGGAAATAAAGTCTGTCTCCCATATCTCGCAGCGCTTATCCGTCTGGCGGACGAAATAGATGTTGCTGCATCGCGGAATCCTCTTGTCTTATTTGATCTGGGAATGATCCATAATGCAAAGTCCCTTATGGAGCATAAGAAGCTTGCAGCGGTTGAAGCTATGGAAATGACAGAGGAAGCTTTTATCCTGACGGCAAGAACAAAAGAGGAGGAGATCCGCCAAAGCCTCCTTGAAATGGTTAAGAAAATGCAGAGCACCCTTGATCTTTGCAGGGATGTGATTCATAAGAGAACGGACTTCATACTTACGCAAAAGAGGGTCGTTCTGGATTTACGTTAAAAACAACAGGGCAACAACAGTGCCTGTCAACAATTTTAGTTGACAGGCTTTGTTTTTTATGATAGGATATGCACCGTCGGTCGTTTGCGGCCCGGAAAAAGGACGGTATCGGCATTGAAGGATGCACTTAAGGAAGCGCTGCTTTTTGATTTCTACGGAAACCTCCTTAAGGAAAAGCAGAGAGAAATATATGAGGCCTCTGTTATGGAGGATATGTCATTATCCGAGATATCGGAGGAATACGGCATCAGCCGGCAGGCGGTGTCTGCGATGCTGAACCGCTGCAGGCAGAGCTTAAGCGGGTATGAAGAGAAGCTTGGACTTATTAAACGCTTTGAAGAAACCGGAAAGCTTGCCCGTGAGATAAAGGGAGTGGCGGAAGCCATCCATAAGAATACCGGAAATAAGGAAGCGGTGAGAATCGCGTCCCTTGCAGACAGAATACTGGGAGATCTTTAATGGCATTTGAAAGCCTTACGGAAAAACTGCAGAATGTATTTAAGGGCTTAAGATCCAAGGGTATGCTCACGGAGGACGACGTCAAGGCTTCGATGAAGGAAGTGAAGATGGCACTCCTTGAAGCGGACGTGAACTTTAAGGTCGTAAAATCCTTCGTAAAGAGCACAGAAGAAAAGGCTGTCGGAGAAGAGGTCCTT
>CADCQV010000240.1 GCA_902803625.1 uncultured Lachnospiraceae bacterium | reverse complement strand
GCTTTGCGGCATTTATCACTTCATCATCGGTCGCATCAAGCCTTCCGAAGCGGATGTTTTCCATTATCGTACCCGTAAAGAGGCTCGTGTCCTGCAGCACCATACCGAGAGAATGTCTGAGATCAGCTTTTTTGATCTTATTTATGTTGATCCCGTCATAGCGGATCTTCCCGTCCTGAATGTCATAGAACCTGTTCAGAAGATTGGTTATTGTGGTCTTCCCCGCTCCGGTGGAGCCTACAAGGGCTATCTTCTGCCCCTGGTCCGCATACATTTCTATATCATTCAGTACAAAGCGTTCTCCGTCATAGGAAAAATCAACACCCTCCAGGACTATATCCCCTTTCAGCTCCACATAATCAATACTACCATCGGCACTGTGGCGGTGTTTCCAGGCCCAGAGTCCGGTTCTTTTTTCACTTTCCCCAAGTGACCCGTCTTCCGCTCTCACCGCATTTACAAGGTTCACATAGCCCTCATCCTTTTCGGCCTCCTCGTCAAGGAGGGAAAAGATCCGCTCTCCGCCTGCCATTGCCATTAAACAGAAGTTCAGCTGGTTACTGATCTGGCTTACCGGCATATTGAAGCTCTTATTAAAGGTGAGGAAGGATGCAAGGGATCCCAGGGTGAGACCCGATATCCCGTTTGCCGTCAGGAACCCTCCCGCAATGGCACAGACAACGTAGCTCAAGTTACCCAGCTGCATATTTATCGGACCTAATATGTTCGAATACTGGTTCGCATTATAGGAGCTAAGGAAAAGCTGCTCATTTCTCTTCCTGAATTCCTCTATAGCCTCATTCTCATGACAGAAAACCTTTACAACCTTCTGCCCGGTCATGATCTCCTCTATGTAGCCGTTAATATTACCCAGAGATTCCTGCTGGGACTTGAAGAATTTCCCGGAAATCCCGAGGGCGGTCTTTGAGGCGGCAAAGGATATCCCCACCATGATGATCGTGAGAGCCGTAAGGGGAATGCTTAAAATAAGCATACTCACCATAACACTTACGATGGTTATAAGGGAATTCAGAAACTGGGGCAGAGACTGGCTTATCATCTGTCTCAGGCTGTCTATGTCATTTGTGTATACGGACATTATATCCCCATGTGCGTGGGTGTCAAAGTATTTTATCGGAAGGAGCTCCATTTTCCGGAACAGCTCGCATCTTAAATCCTTCAGCGTTCCCTGGGATATATCCACCATCAGCCGCTGATGGATGAAGGTGGCGCTTATTCCGATAATGTAAAAGACCGCCACTCTGGACATCGCGGACAGAAGGGGCATAAAATCCCGGCTGCCGCTCTTCACCATCGGCATAATATAGCTGTCAATGAGGGCTTTGGTAAAAAGCGTGCCCTGCACATTTGCAAGAACCCCTGCAAAGATGCAGATAATGACGATGAAGAGCCTGACCCTGTATTTAAGCATGATACGCTCCATTATACGCTTAAATATCTTTCCGGGATTCTTCACCTTCACCCCGGGCACTGGAACCCTTCTTCCATGAAATTGTCTGGGTTTTGCTTCTGCCATACGCTATTTTTAATGATTCATGAGTCAAAGTCCGAGAGGGCTGCACCGCTTGTCTGGGATTCGTAGACTTCGCGGTAGATCCTGTTTGAGGAAAGAAGCTCCTCATGGGATGCAAAGCCCGAAACGCTCCCCTTATCCATCACTATTATCCTGTCAGCATCCATAACGCTTGAGATCCTCTGGGCAATTATAAACTTTGTCGTTCCCGGGATATAATCCCTGAAGCCCTTCCGTATCTTCGAATCGGTGGCCGTGTCCACCGCGGATGTTGAATCGTCTAAAATCAGTATCTTAGGTTTTTTCAGAAGAGCTCTTGCGATGCATAGTCTCTGCTTCTGTCCGCCCGAAAGATTGGACCCTCCCTGCTCCATCTTTGTTTCGTATTTCTGCGGAAGCTTTTCTATAAATTCATCCGCACAGGCAAGTTTACACGCTTCCCTGCACTCCTCCTCCGTCGCATTTTCCCTGCCCCAGCGGAGATTTTCGAGTATCGTTCCCGAAAAGAGCTCATTCTTCTGAAGGACATGAGCCACATTATTCCTCAGGACAGTGAGATCATAATCCCTTACATCCACTCCCCCTACCTTTACGCTTCCCTCCGTGACATCATACAGCCTGCTTATGAGATTTATCAGGCTTGACTTCGAGCTGCCGGTCCCGCCTACAATGCCGATGGTCTCCCCTTCCTTTATATCGAGGTTTATGCTGTTTAATACCCTTCCGCTGTTCTCCCCGTAATATGAAAAAGATACATTTTCAAAGGAGACACTTCCGGATCTGACTTCCTTTACCGGTTCCGCGGGATTTACGATCACCGGCTTTTCCAGGATCACCTCGGTTATCCTTTTTGCGCTGGCTGTGGACATGCTGACCATAACAAAAATAAATGAGAGCATCATTAGAGACACGAGGATATTCATGCAATATGCCAGAAGGCTCATAAGCTCCCCGGTACTGAGGGTTCCCTGCACTATCATATGCGCACCGAACCAGCTGATAAGGAGGATGCAGGCATAGACAGTAAACTGCATGACCGGCATATTGATTATTATCATTCTTTCCGCCCGGACAAACATCCGGTAGATATTCTCCGCGGCCTTTACGAATTTATCCGTTTCGTACTCTTCCCTCACATAGGCTTTTACGACCCTTATACCGGAAACATTCTCCTGAACGCTTTCATTCAGGTCGTCATATTTTGTAAACACCTCCGCAAAATACTTTGTGACCTTTCTCATCATACTGAAGACGAAGAAGGCGAGGAACAGCACCGCAACAAGGTAGATGGTCGAAAGTCCGGCATTTATTGAGAATGCCATGACCATTGCTATGACTATTGATGCAGGGGCACGCATAAACATGCGAAGCAGCATCTGATATGCATTCTGAATATTGGTGACATCCGTTGTGAGTCTGGTAACAAGTCCGGCTGTGGAATACCTGTCCAGATTCGGGAAGCTGAAGTCCTGTATGTTTTCGAACATTCTGTTGCGGAGATTCCTTGCGAGGCCCGCTGCGGCCCTCGCACCGAAATGTGCTCCGAAAAGACCGGACAAAAGCCCGAAAACTGCCACAACCACCATAAGACCCCCTGTGGTCTTAATATGCTTAATATCACCGGGGGTCACTCCCTTATCTATGATCGACGCCATAAGATATGGTATGATCATCTCCATTACCACCTCCAGTATCATGAAAACCGGAGTAAGCAAGGAGTCTGTCTTAAATTC
>CADCQV010000239.1 GCA_902803625.1 uncultured Lachnospiraceae bacterium | reverse complement strand
TTACAGGAGGGATATGGGGAACAGCTTAAGTTCTTTAAGAACGTAATACCTCTTTCCGTCAGGACAGCGGAAATATCTGCCATAGGAATAAGCATTTACCGGCACGATCCTAAAGGAAAAGCTGCCATGGCTTATGAGGCACTTACGAAGGAGGTGCTGGCAGGATGAGCAGGAGCATAGCAGGAAAGATAAAGATCAATTCCTTTACCGACCTTGTAGGCGGGGAAGAAACAGGGATATCTGAGATACCTATAAAGGATCTGTATGAATTTGAAGGCCATCCTTTCCGTGTACTGGATGATGAAAAGATGGATGAAACCGTTGAAAGCATCAAGACATACGGTGTTCTTATGCCGGGCATCGTCCGTCCGAGGAATGAGGGTGGATACGAGATCATATCAGGCCATAGAAGGAGACGGGCATGTGAGAAAGCAGGGCTTGAAACCATGCCTGTTATCATCCGGAATTACAGCGATGATGAAGCTACGGTGGTCATGGTAGACAGCAATATCCAGCGTGAGGACATTCTCCCCAGTGAAAAGGCAAAGGCGTATAAGATGAAATATGACGCCATGAAGCATCAGGGAGCCGAAGGCGGTAATTCATTAAACAATATAGGTGAAGCAGCAGGGGAAAGCGGAAAGACCGTATGGAGATATATCTGTCTCGCAAGGCTATCAGACGTTCTTCTGGAGTTTGTGGATGATAAGAAGATACCCTTACGATCCGGAGTGGAACTCTCCTACCTCAAGGAAAAGGAGCAGGAATGGCTGGAAGCCGTGTTAAAGGAAAAAGAGTGTATTGTTTCCATAGCCCAGGCAGAAAAGATAAGGGCGTACTCAGAGGATAAGGAGCTTAATAAGACTCTGATAAGGGAAATCCTTTCAGGGGATAAGGATAAGCCCCGCAACTTCATCATCCGCTCTGAGAGGATCGCTGATTACTTTCCCGAGAATACAAGTGCAGACGAGATCGAGGAGACAATAATAAGCCTTCTGGAAAAATGGAAGAAAGGCGGTGATTGAAATGGGAGGTTTATCCAGCGGGAATGAAACCGTCGATGCCATGGGAGAGATAAATATCACAGGAAATGTGATCCCTCTATCCTGGCATAAGACCATAGTACGTGAAAACGGCAAACCCTATCTTCTGGCGATAACGCTTCTCGCAGACATAGTTTACTGGTACCGTCCGGTGGAAGTAAGGGATGAAGCAACAGGAAATATCATAGGGTGGAGAAAGAAGTTCAGGAGTGACTATCTCCAGAAGACCTATGAACAGTACTCTGAATTTTACGGGGAATCAAAGCGCAGCATCAAATCAGCCCTTGACCGGTTGGAAGAGATTGGTGTTATTAAGAAGATCCTTCGCCACGTGTCACTGGCAAACGGCACAACGGTACCGAATGTCATGTATATAGCTCTCAACGCAGAGAGGCTTAAGCAGATCACTTTTTTAAGTGAGCCGGGGGATGGAACTTTTGGACCAGTGGTCCAAAAGTTAATGGAAGAAGAGATAGATAACACGTGTGACGAAATAGTAAAAGCCCCGGAAAGCCCTAAAACAGTGGATAGTGTAGGATATGGTACAAAATTTTGTAGGATACCCCCCTCTGATCAGGATGATATCTCACAGAAAAATGCGTTATATACGGCAAATAAGCGTACCCCCATCATACAAAATAATGTAGGATATCTGTCTCTTAATGACAGAACAAATACAGAGAATACAAAAGGGAGTACTAACGGAGAATATCAATCTATCCATTTGACGTTTAAGGAGAGCGGTAAAACTTCCGCTCCCGGATCAGATGAGATGGATAAGATGGCTGATAAAGCCGGGAAGTTACGGGATCTTATCCACAGGAACACAAACTTTGACTGGCATATGGAAAACGATGACATCGTAGACCGTGAGGAGTTTGCAGGACTCGTGGAACTCATATGCGATGTTGTCTGTGCAGAACACAGCAAGCCCATATACGTGAACAGTTCCGCAATGCCCCCGGAAGTAGTGAAGTCAAGGCTCTTGAAAGTAAATGATGAGCATATCCGCTATGTCATGGACTGCCTAAGGAATAACCCGAATATTGACGGAATAGAGAGCTTAAGAAACTATAAGCTCACCTGCCTCTACAATGCTCCGGTCACCATGGATACATATTATCAGCAGATGGTTAACCACGACATGGGAAACAGCTGTCATAAGACTGAGGGGGCTGCAGGATGAGGAGCTTCGCTGAGGCACATCCGGAACTCTTAGCTGAGTGGGATCCGTCAAACGTGATAAAGCCTGACGAGATCTCATACGGCTCCAATAAAAAGGTTCTGTGGAAAGGCCGCTGCGGTCATTTCTGGGAGGCCACAATAAAGAACAGGGGCAATAATCACGGCTGTCCCTATTGCTCCGGGAATAAGGTATTAAAAGGGTTTAACGACCTTGCATCCCAGAGACCACGGTTAGTAAAGGAATGGTCAGAGTTTAATGAGAAAAGGGCAGATGAATATACCAAAAGATCAATACAACGCATCATATGGAAGTGCAGTACCTGTGGATACATATGGAGAGCCCGTATAGCAGACAGATCAGCAGGATCAGGATGCCCTGCCTGCGCCGGGGAAAGGATAAACCCGGGATTCAATGATCTTGAAACCCTGTATCCGACAATAGCTTCTGAGTGGTCTGTGCAGAATGAAAGACCGCCAAACGAGATATCCCCGAAGACCACGGCAAATGTCTGGTGGCACTGCAGGAAATGCGGGAATGAATGGCAGGGAGTCGTGGCAACAAGGGTAAAAGGATCCATATGCCCATACTGCATAAAGGAAATGTTCAGAAAAAGAAGGGAGGAAAGAGAACGGGAAAAATCAGAAAAGATAAGGATAATCCTTAAAACAAAGAGATATGCAATCATCTTTTATGCTGAAAAGTACGGAGAAACAGTGGATTACATGAATGAGGACATCATTGGTATTCCCATAGCATTCTACTTCCCGGAAAGAAAGGCAGCAGTCGAGTTTTCATCAAAAGATCAAAGGAGAGGACCCGGTTACCGCCGTGAGTTTGCCAAGAACTGGCTTTGCATCAATTCCGGGATAAAGATGATAAGGATCCTTGAAAACGGCGAGCCGGAATTCAATAACTGCATCTGTATCACAAGGACAGATGACACGCCGGAAGTAATGGAAGCTGCTATAAAAATTATCTTTAAGATCATAGGCATAGAAGCTGACATAGATCTTATCAGGGATTCGAGTAAGTTTACATAACTTAGCTTTTGGACCAGTGGTCCAAAAGTGGATGGTCCATCAAGGGACGGTTTTTGAAACATCAGATTTCAGAGCCGTCCCTTTTGATTTTCCAATAAGGAGGAGAAAAACAAATGATAAGGCACTTAAGGAATAGGATTGCCGGAGTACTTATGCTGGCAATTCTCACAGTATCGACAGGGATAGGCGTTATGGCCAAACCTCCCGTCACAGTAGATCTTGGAACATTTCAGGTCACTTTAGACAGGGATTATATCGCCCAGGCCCCGGCAGCAGATGATGTGATAACAGAACCAAAGACGGTGGTTCCCACAAAGACCAAGTGGAGGATAACCCCGTCTTTTAATGTTATAAGGATCACATCTTCTGATAAAAGGGCAATTAAAGCCTCGAAGAAAAAGGACAGGTCCAGATCTTCAAAGGGGAACAAGTGGTACTGCGGATTCATAAGGGTAAAAAAGCCGGGAACTGTGACTATAACCCTCGAAGGCAATATGGGTGAAAAGGAAGAATACCTGATATATGCCGAGGATCCAAAGGTAAAGAAGGAAGCTCTGGTGGTAAATGATGTGAAGACCATTTCGATAAATAAATACTTATCCGGTATCAGATACCTGAAACCGACATCAGCTGAGTCAAAGAAACCGGATATAGCATCCGTAAGTTCCAACGGAGCCATCAGCGTGAAAGCCGATGGGAGATCCAAGATCACCATCTCTTTTGGAAAGAGGAAGATTAAGGGAAGCGTAAAGGCTAAGCTCCCGGCATTCACCAGAAGGAAAATAAAGATTAAGGATAAGCCGGTGAAACTCATGATGAAGAATGTATCAAATAATTCATTAGTTAAGTTCAGTTCGTCTGATGAAGCAGTAGTAAAGATCAGTAAGGACGGCTATGCGGCTCCTGTATCGAATGGAACGGCAACAGTTTACGGGAAGTCCGGAAGCGTAACAGCAAAGTGTGAAGTAACAGTAAGAGGTTTGAAATAAAAATGACATCCTGAGCGAAGCGAAGGATCTAAGGAGGAATAATATAATGGCAAACAATAATAAAAGAATCGTATCAGTGATCATATCTTTAATGTTAACAGCAGTAATGAGCGTATCTGCATTCGCAGAGGATATCCCGGTAATCGACATGGGAACTTTCCATAACGTTTATCACGGAAACAGCGGAGGAAATGATCCCGGCAGCAATGATCAGTGCCTTGGGGAGATAAGCTTGGAAGCCCATGTGGAGCTTGAAGGAAAAGACCTTGAAGATGAGATGTTCAACTTCACTCTTTATGAAGATTCAGTATCGGATGAACACGTTGTATGCGGTGCAAAAAATGATGCAAACGGAAAGATATCTTTCGGAAAAATAAAGATATATGACATTTCAGAACCGATTACATATATCGCAGTCATGGATAAACATAAAGATGTTACTGCGGAAGAATATATCCTCAAAAATGTTGTGAAGCTTGGTCTTAATGATGACGGCTCCATCAAGGTGGTGAGCGTGAAGGAGGCAGAATGATAAAGAAAACAGCACTTGGAATAATAACACTTATCCTGTCGGGGGCATTGATGCTGTCCCCGGCATTCGCGGGAGATACGGACGCATGGCTTAATGATTGGGAATATAAGATAGATGATCTGAGTTATGACGGAAAGTACATTTACCTTCAGAAGTACATCGGAACTGATACGGACATTTCAATCGGAGGAAAGGCCACAGTTGACGGTGTGGATTACCCGGTCTGTATCGAAATGGAAAGTACCAGTTCCCATTACAAGACAGGACTCAACAGGAATAAGGATATCCGGCAGATAACATTTTACTCTGTAGACGGAACACCTGTAAGACCGGAGCTGAGCTGGAGGACAAAAGATCTCTTTTACGGTATGGAAAATCTTGAGGGCATAAACTTCGGGGATGATTTCAAAACCGATGGGGTGACGGAAGCGATCAGCATGTTTGAAGGCTGTAAGAGGTTGAAATATGTGGATGTAGAAAATCTTGACCTTGGAAAGTGTTCAAACACGAAGCAGATGTTTTCGGGCTGCAAGGATCTGAACAGGATCACGATTAACTTAAGCTACGCTTTGAATATGTCGGAAATGTTCAAAAACTGTGAGGGTCTTACAGAAGTGACGATCACAGGAAATGGATCCAATACCGGGAAGCTCTCAAATGTTAAGGATCTTTTCTCAGGATGCAGCAGTCTGGAAGAAGTAAAAATATCCGGGCTGGATTTTTCGGGCGTAAAGGACTTCAGCCATATGTTTTATAGTTGCAGTTCCCTTAAAAACATAGACATGAGCATGTTCAATATGAGCGGAGCCCAGAATCTTACCGGTATGTTTGTATATTGCTCTGCGTTGAAGGAGATCGATCTTTCAACCATCGAATGGGGAGATGCTACACCCAGCGCAGCAGAAATGTTTTACCGGGCAGATAACCTTGAAAAGGTTAAGGTTTCCGAAGGATTCCGGCCCACAGATGCTGCAAGGATCTTCCAGATTGCTGACTATGACGGAAAACGTCTAATGATAACCGGCACACCGTCACAGGAGTTCAAGGATGCGGTATATCCGACACTTAAGGATTCAAACCGATTCGTAGGATATGTAAAGCTCAGGTCAACAATAGAGCTGGAAGGGAAAGAGCTGGAAGACGGTCTTTTCGGAGTACAGCTTCAGAGTGACCGGGATACTGTTTACGGGATAAACAGGAAGAATGATGACAACATAATAGAGATCATGGCGAAAGTCTATTCTCCGGGAAGCAATACCTTCACGATAAAGGAGATATATAAACCTGAAGGTGGCGATGGATACCTTTCATGCCTTCCAATGTCGGTAGCAGAAGATTATGAATGTGAGGTAACCGAGATATCAAAGACCGTGAACATAGTCCTTAATACGGACGGATCATTATCAATTGAAGGATAGGAGAAAAACAGAAATGGAAAAAATAGATGTAATGAAGGAGTACTATGATGCAATGGCTGATAACAGGATAGTGCCTTATTTTCAGCCCATATTTTCAATAGAGACAGAAGATATCGTATCTGCCGAGGTACTTTGCAGATTAAAGCAGGATAATGGAAACCTTATCCTGCCGGAGGGATTTATACCAATACTGGAGCGTACAGGAGAGATATGTGATCTTGACTGGTATATGCTGGAAAAAGCCTGTTCCCTCGCACTTTATATGGATGTGGAGTATGGAGAGAGAATATATTTATCCGTAAACATGTCCCGCCGTCACGTAAACGAGTGGGATGCGGTAGAACGCTTATGCAGCATAGTGGATTCCTACTGTGTTGACAGGAAAAGGATAGAGATTGAAATAACGGAAGGATACAGGTCCCATGATTTTCTGCTTATTAACATGATAGACAGGATAAGGGAAGCCGGATTCAGTGTGGCTGCGGATGACTTCGGGAAAGGCTATTCAACCCTAAGCTTTTTAAAGGAAAATCATGTGGATACCATAAAGATCGACAAGTCGTTTATCAACGGAAACATAGATCATGATAATACAGATGCCATACTGCAGGGAATCCTTGATATGTCTGATACTCTCGGGATAAGCACAATAGCAGAGGGGGTAGAGACAGAAGAGCAGATGCTTTTCCTTTCCCATAATGGCTGCAGCCTGATGCAGGGGAATTACTTCAGTCCGCCCCAGTCAAAGGAAGACTTTATTCAGTTCTACTGTGAATTTAACGGGTGCGAATGCAAGAGTAAGAAGGAAAAGGACAAAAAGAAGATCTCCATAGATCTCCCGGAACTGCCGCCAATTTGATCAAATAAGGGAAAGGAAGGATCGGATGCAGGAAGAAAGCACACAGAGGACGGTGGCACTTGTGGTAAGGGCAGCAAGGCTTACGGAAGTGATCCTGAAAAGAGCAATAGAAGCATATCTAAGAGACCTGGAAAACAAGGAAGTGCCGGAGAAACACGGAAAGATGTCTGTGAGAGCCCTTATGGGAAAAGACCAGGGGGCAAATACAATGGACATAAATAATGGGAACATCCGGGATTTTGACAGGGTGGCATCCAAATACAACATAGACTACGCAATTAAAAAGGACAGATCAGAACAGCCGCCAAAATATGTGGTGTTTTTCAAAGGCCGGGATGCAGATGTCATATCCCGGGCCTTTAAGGATTTCTGTGATCTTAATGAAAGGAAAAGCAAACGTCCGTCGTTAAGACAGAAGCTCCAAAAGTTCAGGATAATAGCACCGCCAGTCCTTAATAAGGAGAAGATAAGGGAAAAGAAACTTGAAAAAGAGGCAAGCCTATGAGTAAAAGGCTTCGGCTGTTAAAGCAGTCTATCCCCTATCTCATAACATGGTACTTCATCGATAAAGGAGCCTTCATCTTCAGACATATGAAGGGTACCTGGCTTACAAGAGTACTGAAAACCCTTGAAATATATGGCAGGACCTTTAAGGATCCGCTCCCAAGTATAAATCCCAAAGATATCATTGCAGGAGCTATAGGAGCAGTAATCTTCCGGCTCATCATATATTTCCACTCAAAGAACTTAAAGAAATTCCGGCAGGGAAAGGAGTATGGATCCGCAAGATGGGGAACGGAAAAGGATATAGAGCCATTCATGGATCCGGTGTTTGAAAACAACATAATCCTCACAAAGACGGAACGCCTTACCATGGCGAGGATCGTAAAGAATCCGAAGTACGGCAGGAATAAAAACGTTATCGTGATCGGAGGATCCGGAAGCGGCAAGACAAGGTTCTTTGTTATGCCGAATCTTATGCAGATGCATTCAAGCTACGTGCTTTCAGACCCGAAGGGAGAGATACTTGCATCCTGCGGAAAGATGCTTGAACGAGGGATCCCGAAAACAGATGAGAAGGGTAAGGTGATAAAAGATAAGAACGGCAGGACAGTATATGAGCCGTATGAGATCAGGATATTTAACACCATAGACTTCCATAAGTCCATGAAGTATAACCCTTTTGCCTACATAAGAAGCGAAAAGGATATCCTGAAACTCGTCAATACCCTTATGGAAAACACCAAGGGAGAGGGCGCTCCTGTAAATGACCAGTTCTGGGATAAGGCGGAAAGGCTTTTATATACCGCCTATATCGGATACCTCTGGTATGAAGCACCGCCGAGTGAACAGAACTTTGAAACACTGATAGAAATGATTGACCTTAGCCAGACAAGAGAGGAGGATGAGGACTATGAAAACGTAATAGACGGACTATTTAAGGAACTGGAAGCAAAGAACCCGGACCACTTTGCCGTACGGCAGTATAAGAAATATAAACTTGCCGCCGGAAAGACGGCGAAATCCATACTTGTTTCCTGTGGGTCGAGGCTTGCACCCTTTGATATCGCAGAGGTAAGAGAACTTACATCAGATGATGAAATGGAACTTGATAAGCTTGGAGACAGAAGGACGGCACTGTTTGTCATTATCTCGGATACTGACAGCACCTTCAATTTCCTTGCAGCGATCCTGTACTCACAGCTCTTTAATCTTCTCTGCGAAAAAGCGGACAACGTATACGGAGGGCATCTGCCTGTCCACGTGCGCTGCATAATCGATGAGTTCGCAAATCTTGGCAAGATCCCGCAGTTTGAGAAGCTGATAGCAACCATACGGTCGCGCAATATATCAGCTTCTATTATTTTGCAGTCGAAGTCCCAGCTGAAAGCACTCTATAAGGAACAGGCAGACACAATAGATGGAAACGCAGACTGCACGCTTTTCCTTGGCGGGAAGGAACAGACAACGCTTAAAGAACTTGAAGCAGTTCTTGGAAAGGAGACGATAGACCTATATAACACATCGGACACAAGAGGGACCCACCGTTCATACGGGCTTTCCTATCAGAAGACAGGGAAGTCTCTTATGAGCCAGGATGAGCTGGCTGTTCTGGACGGGAGCATGTGTATCCTGCAGCTACGGGGCGTGAGACCTTTTCTCTCGGAAAAATACGACATAACAAAGCACAGGAACTATCACCTGCTCCCGGAAGTCAGCCGAAAGCCATTTAACATTGAAAAGTATATAAAGAACCGCTTCCGTGCAGAAGTAAAGCCCGTCGATACGGTGGATACAGTATATGATGCAGGGACTATAGCATCTTAAAACTAAATAAGGGAAAACTGAATATCGGCGAAAAGCCGTGTCATCCTGAGCGAAAGCACGGGATCTAAAAAAAGAGTTTTGTTAAAAGAGGGGGCACCCGATGCAGATGGTCAGCAAACTATGAGCATCGGATGCAGGATCTCTTGAATCCCGAAGACATTTTAATCAAACGGGAATCAAATAGCAAGGCTCTTTTCCTATGAAAAATCGAACGAAGGAAAGGAGAATTTTCCGAATGGCATTTATAACATCTTCAATTTCAACTCTTCAGACAGTCGTAACCGCTATAGGCGGAGGCTTAGCAGTCTGGGGAGTGATTAATCTTCTTGAAGGATACGGCAATGACAACCCCGGAGCCAAATCGCAGGGTGTAAAGCAGCTCATGGCCGGAGGCGGAGTGATTATCATCGCAACTCAGGTCATTCCTCTTCTTGCAACTCTTTTCTAAGAGGGAATACCTATGGGAGCGATCATAGACAAAATCTCGGAGTTTATAAAGGAGATGCTCCAGGGGTGGGTGCTGTCAAACTTAGACAATATGTTCACGGATGTGAATACGAAAGTCGGCAGCATCGCCGGAGAAGTCTCCAAGACTCCGAGCACATGGAACGCGGGCATATTCAATATGATAAAGAACCTGTCGGATACGGTGGTGGTGCCGATAGCCGGGATGGTGATCACCTTTGTCCTATGTTATGAGCTGATAAACATGGTGATCGAAAAAAACAATATGCATGACATAGGCAGCACACAGCTTTTTCAGTATCTATTTAAGGCATGTATAGCCGTGACGCTGGTAAGCCATACCTCGGATTTCGTTCTAGGGATCTTCGATATAGGGAGCCATCTCGTAACAAGCGCAGGAGGCGTGATAAGCGGCAGCACCAGTATAAATGTGGAGGGTACCTTAAAGACCATGTTCAATAATCAGTTATCTACGATGGAGATCGGGGAACTGATAGGGCTCGGACTTGAAACCATGCTGGTGAGCTTCGCCA
The DNA here is from genome assembly GCA_902803625.1 of uncultured Lachnospiraceae bacterium. Classification (GTDB taxonomy): domain Bacteria; phylum Bacillota; class Clostridia; order Lachnospirales; family Lachnospiraceae; genus NK4A144. The sequence goes on along the minus strand of CADCQV010000239.1, from coordinate 4,898 downwards.
TGAAGATAATGAGCGTGCTGATCACGGTTATCCTATACGGAAGAATGATAGAGGTTTACTGCTACGTATCCATTGCCCCGATACCCTTTGCAACACTTGGAAACAGGGAGTGGGGAACTGTAGGATCGAACTACATAAAGGGCGTGGCAGCTCTTGCAGTCCAGGGATTTTTCATAATGATATGCGTTGGGATATATGCCGTACTGGTATCCGGTATAAGTGTGGCGGCAAACCTTCACACGGCACTCTGGTCAGTAATGGCATACACGGTGATACTGTGCTTCAGCCTCTTTAAGACGGGAAGCCTGGCAAAGAGCGTGATGGGAGCACATTGACGATAGAAAGGACAAATATGGCAATAGGAGTTGATGTGCCGAAGAACCTTTCGGGGATAAAGACGAAGGTGGCACTGAATTTGACCAAGCGGCAGCTTATCTGTTTCGGAACGGCTGCCCTTATAGGTGTTCCGCTGTATCTTGCCGCAAAAAGGACGTTGGGAACAGATATCGCTGCAATACTAATGATAGCGGTGATGGTACCCCTGTTCCTTCTTGCAATGTATGAGAAGAACGGAATGCCTGCAGAAAAAATACTGATGATTATAATACGGCAGAAATATATACTGCCGGGGATAAGGAGGTATAGATCAGAGAATCTTTTCAGGAAACTGGAAGATAAGGAAAAGATGCGGAGGGAGGTGGTAAGGCTTGAAAGAAAAGCGGCAGAAGAAAAGAAATGTAAGCTTTTCAATTTTTAAGATGCTTACCGGCTTAACCTTCAAAGAGTGGTGGCAGTTAAAGATCCTGAAAAAGAAGCTTGAAAGCGGAGACCCTGACAGTAAGATTCCGGATTCCACACAGAAGACTATCACTTTTGAAAAAATGTACCGTGACGGAATCTGTAAAGTCCGAAACGGACATTACACGAAGATGATCGGCTTTGATGACCTGAATTATGTCCTGCAGGATGAGGACGCACAGGCGGAGATACTGGGTTTATACTCACAGTTCATAAACTACTTTGAACCGGGGATCCACTTCCAGATTTTTCTTTTCAACAGACAGGTGGGAGAAGAAACCCTTATAAAGAGGTTCGAGATCGCCATGCAGGGAAATAAGCATGACATCATAAGGAAAGAGTACTCCGGCATAGAAAAGAAGCTCTGTGCTAAAGGAAATAACGGAGGCGTAAAGGGCAAGTACGTTATCTTCGGTGTAGAAGCAAAGGACATCAGGGAAGCCAGGGCAAAGATAAATATCATAGAAAAAGATGTGATACAGAATCTGGCATCCGTAGGAACAACAGCAAAGGCGATAAAGGGAAAGGAAAGATTAAAGCTTTTCAATGAATTTTTCCATCAGGACAGTATGGAGCCATTCCGTTTCTCATTTGAGGAAATGGCAGAGTCCGGGAAGTCTGTAAAGGACTATATAGCCCCATCAGGATTTGACTTCCGATTCCCGTCAAGGTTTAAGTGCGGCAGGATGTTCGGAAGCATACATTACCTTGATATCATTGCTCCGAAGATGAATGATGAGCTCTTAAAAAGGCTCCTGGATATAGACTCCAATATAACGGTGTCGATACATATGCAGACCATGGATCCTGTGAAAGCCGTAAAGATGCTTAAGGCTACTCTATCCAATATTCAGAAGATGAAGATTGAGGAGCAGAAGAAAGCAGTGAGATCCGGTTATGACATGGACATCCTTCCGACAGATATCGTGACATATGAAAAAGAAACGATGGAGCTCTTAAATGACTTAAACAGCAGTAACCAGAAACTTATACGTACTACATTCCTTATAGGGTGCTTCGGGAAGACAAAGAAGGAGATGGAAACCCTGACCCAGAGGGTATCAGGGATCATCCAGCAGGCAAACTGTAATCTCCGCTGTCTTCAGTACCAGCAGGAACAGGGAATAAACGCACTGTCTCCAATAGGTGTAAATGACCTCGGCATAGAAAGGGTCCTTACCACAAAGAGCAGTGCTATTTTTATACCCTTTAATACTCAGGAGTTATTCATGGACGGTCAGGCCCTGTATTACGGACTGAATGCCCTGAGCAATAACATGATCCTTGCAGACCGGAAGAAGCTCCGGACGCCGAACGGGGTGGTACTCGGGACACCGGGAAGCGGAAAATCATTCTCTGCAAAGAGGGAGATACTCGGAGCATATCTTGTCACAAGAGACGATATCCTTATCTGCGATCCGGAGGGTGAATACTTCCCTGTTATAAGGGAGCTTGGCGGTGAAGTAATAAAACTTGCCACCAATTCAAAGGATTACCTGAATCCCATGGATATCCAGCTGTCACATAAAAACGACAGGGAAGCTCTGCGACTGAAAGCTGATTTCATAATAACCCTATGCGATATGGTCGCAGGTAACGGCAAAGGACTTACCAATGACGAGAAGGGAATTATAGACCGCTGTATAGAAGGGATTTACAGAGAATACTTTAAGAATCCCTCTCCTGAACGGATGCCGATCCTCGAAGATCTTTATAACGCTCTTATAGCCTATGAGCCGAAAGACGTAAAGGATCCTGCCCTTGCCATGGATGCAAAGGCAAAAGCCACAAGGATCGCACAAAGCCTGGTGCTATATGTCCACGGAAGCCAGAACTACTTTAACCATCATACAAACGTGGATTCCGATAACAGGATCATATGCTTTGACATCCGGGATCTCGGCAACCAGCTTAAAGAGCTTGGAATGCTGATAGTTCAGGATGCGGTTTGGAACAGGGTTTCACGGAACCGGGAGAAACGAATATCCACAAGATACTTCGTGGATGAATTCCATCTTCTGCTTCGTGATAAGCAGACGGCGCAGTACATGGTCGAGATGTGGAAGAGATTCAGAAAGTGGGGAGGTATTCCCACAGGTCTTACCCAGAACGTGGGTGATTTCCTTTTATCGCCGCAGATTGAAGGGATCCTCGGTAACTCTGACTTTGTGTATTTATTGAATCAGAATGCCAAGGATCAGGAGATCCTCGCAGATAAGCTGGGGCTTTCAGACAGACAGTTAAAGTATGTTACCAATGCGGAGCCGGGCTGCGGACTTATAAGATTCAATAACGTGACTATCCCCTTTGTAGATAAATATCCTGCGGATACCCTAACATATAAGATCATGGATACTAAACCGTCTGAAAACGAAAATGAGACGGAAGTGGGGATTGATACCACTACAGGCACAGAAAAAGATGAGAACGTGATAGAAAAAGTGGAGGAAATGACATAAAAGTGGGGATTAAGGTGCGGAAAAGAAAGTATCCCACCAAAGAAGCGGCTGAAGAAACTTTCGTGAAAAAGACAACTGCCGCAGGAATATATTTTCTTCATGCAGCAAATGGTGAGGAAGATGATAACAGCGGAACAGAAGCCGCAGGGGCTGGGATAAAAACCGGGAGCCGTATTCAGGATCTTATAAAAAAAGAGAGGCGGAAGGCTTTCCGGAAAAAGCAGATAAAAAGGGATTATGCAAAGGCCTATAGGAAGAACCGGGAAAGAGCAGGAAGGACTGCAGAAATCATCCGGGAGGCAGCGAAAAAAGAAACAGAAGCTGCGAGGAAAATCATGGAGGCCGCAGCAAGCCATGTCCATGTATTAATCATCGCAGGACTCATATTTATCCTGTTACTAATGGTCATGACAGCCATGTCATCCTGTGCTGCCATGTTTGGAGGCGGCATAGCGGATGTGATAGCCGGGAGTTACCAGAGCCTTCCTGCAGAGATAGATAAAGCGGATACCCTTATGACCTTAAAGGAAATGGAGCTGCAAGAAACGATTGACCGGATTGAAACTGATTACCCGGATTATGATGAGTACAGCTACAACCTTGCAGCGATAGGTCATAACCCCTTTACCCTTGTAAACTTCCTGTCTGCAAAGTACGTGGAGTTCACAGCATCCGATGTGGAGGAAGAGATCCAGAGCCTGTTTGAAGAAATGTATGATCTGGAAATCACCGACAAAGAAGAGACGAGGACAAGGATCGTCACAAAGACCAGGAAGAAGGTGGATCCGGATACCGGGGAAGAAACGGATGAGGACGAAGAGTACGAGGAGGAAGAGGAATACACAGTAAAAATCCTGGAAGTCACTCTCACCTCGACTCCACTTGAAACAGTCATAAGCCCACAGCTTACCGGGGATACATCAGATCTATATAACCTGTATCAGGAAACAAAGGGTGCAAGACAGGAGTTCTATACGCCTCTCGACCTTGACTGGCAGAGCTACATCAAGAGCTACTACGGATACAGGAAGAACCCGGTCACGGAGGATAGACAGATGCATCGGGGAGTGGATATATCCGTTCCGGAGGGAACAAATGTTTATGCATCCCAGAGCGGTACAGTCGTGACTGCCGCCTATGATGAGGACTATGGGATTTATATAGTGATCAAGGACAGCGGCGGATATATGACAAAGTACGCACATCTTGAAAGCAGGAGTGTAAATGCCGGGGACAGGGTACGGCACGGTCAGATTATAGGAAAGACCGGAAGTACCGGAAGTGTAACAGGAAGCCATCTGCATATCGAATGTCTTTATAACGGGGAGTACTTTAACCCGTTATTTTATTTTGAAAACGGAGAGGGAAGCCTGTATGACGAGGATCTTCCGGATATCCCGGAGAGCGGGGATGTGGAAGCACTTCTTAATGAAGCAAAGAGGTACCTTGGATACCCTTACGTCTGGGGCGGGAGCAATCCTACTACAAGCTTCGATTGTTCCGGATTTGTGTGCTGGGTACTGACTCACAGTGGTTTTGCAGATATGCCGAGAACAACAGCACAGGGTATCTACAACAAATGCGCCCATATAGATCCGGGGGATGCAAGACCTGGGGACATCATATTTTTCACGGGAACAT
>CADCQV010000238.1 GCA_902803625.1 uncultured Lachnospiraceae bacterium | reverse complement strand
TTTAAGCTCCTCAATCTCCGGAAATGCTGATTCTATTCCATCCTCACTATCCCACATGCCCAGTTCTCTCATTCCGGGAGTGTCAATAACATAAGCTTTGTTCGGAAGCTCCATAAGTTCTCTGCCTGTAGTGGTATGTCTTCCCTTGTCGTCATTACGAAGGCCCTGGGTTTTGATCAGATTATCCCCAAGAAGGCGATTAATCAGTGTAGATTTCCCCACTCCGGAAGAGCCCAGGAATGCCACGGTCTTCCCCGGCTGGATATACTCATACACTTCTTCGAACTCATCAAGAAATGCAGAAACCGTGATAACATTCACCCCGGGAGCCACTTGTCCCACCTCGGTCAGTTTCGTTTCTATGTTGTTACACAGATCAGCCTTTGTAAGAACTACAACCGGTGTAGCTCCACTATTCCATGCTACTGAAAGGTAACGCTCCAGGCGTCTGAGATTATAGTCATTGTTTAGCGACATGCAAATAAAACAATAATCTATGTTAGCCGCAACAACCTGCTCCTTTTTCTCTCTTCCTGCTGCCTTTCTGATAAAGCAACTCTTTCTGGGATAAAGGGCGGTTATTAAGCAAAAATCTTTATCCTGCCCGAACTCCACAAGGACATAGTCCCCTACCGCCGGAAAATCAGATACCAAGCTCGTTTCATATCTGAATCTCCCCGAAACCTCCGCCTTTAATTCTTTAGTTTCTGTTTTTACTTTGTATAAATCCCTGTCCAGGGCAATAACCCTGGCTCTTTCCCAAACGGCCTCTTTAGGCCGAGTATCTTTCTTTGAATCCATCTGTGATCTCCTTTAGATTCTTCCTCAGCTTGTTATAGTCTCCTCCCCCATCGAAAAGATCGATAGAGAGTTTAAGGGGTGCAAAGAATTCTACCGCGAGCTTCCTAGAACCTGCCTTCTCGGCGGCTTTATTAAGAACTCCCCGCTTTATCATTTCCCTGAAAATGTCCTCTGAATAATCTACCGGCCCGCATCCTATCACATCCTGGTACAGCTTCATCTTCTCAGGACTCTTATACTGCTCTATAGTGATCATTCTTCTAAAGCATGCTGCATATTCATCTTTTGTCCAGTACTCAAATTGATTGACCACATAGTCGCAGAAATCCTTTAGGCTTACTTCCTCATATTTACCCGGATTCTTTTCATATTCCTCTTCGGGAACTGAATCCTCCCCGGCCCTTTTTGCATCCTTCTCAAACATCCTTTGGACTATACTGTCAAATATCTCCTGTTTGTTCTTGTAGTGTCTGTAGAGTGCTCCCTTCGTTATGCCCAGCTTCTCGGCTATCATTCCAGTAGAAACTGCGTCAAAGCCACTCTCCGCAAACAGTTTTAATGATGTTAGTAATATGTCTTCCTTTGTTGTCTTCATTAAGTCTCCTCTTGCAATGTCAAAAAGTAAACGACTGTTTACTGTGATTGTAAACGAGCGTTTACTTTTTGTCAAGAGGCTCGTGCAGGGAGTCAACGGGGACGGTTCCAATGGCGTTAAGTTAAGCATTTTGTCATCCTGAGCGCCAGCGACGCATATCCCACATCGGAGATGTGGGATGCCGCCCCTTTGTCTTAAAGGATGTCAAATTCCCGGTAAGCTATGATTCGAATGTGGAGCAGGTGAAGGCAGTGATATGGGAAGCTGTTAAAAGCTCACCGTACTCAGAGCCGGGGAAAAAGGCAAGGATGGAAAGATAGATTACCCGCCTGTATATTTTAGAGTATCCCATCGTTCCGGAGATATACGGGGGGAAAGCACTTACAGCCTTCCCGGACTGTCAGCCGATAAACACACGTAGCAATGGCGCAGCATTTGTGCTATAATCGTGTCTCAAAAACCTTCAGTGAGGGTTTGTATTAAGGGGGAGGAGTGAAATATGAGGAAACCTGTTAAGTTTGCCATAATCGCAGCAGTCCTTCTGGCCGCTGCCGCAGCAGGTCTTTATTACTATATGTCGCCGGAAAGCATCGATGTGGTGCTTCCGGAAAGAGGTGATGTTTCGCCGTTCCTCCGTGGGGTCGGAAAGGTCGAGGGCGAGAGTACAGTCACGGTATATTCGGATGTTGCCGGATTTATTAAAGAACGCCAGGTGGAAAGAGGCGACAGAGTAAAAAAAGGAGAGAGGCTTCTCTCATATGAAGGGGAGATACAGCGCGATGATTTAAGCCATGCTGTCACGGACTTAAGGTACAGTGAAAAGATACTGAAGGCTGCATCAGATAACAGGGCAAAGTATCAGGGAATCTACAATAAGTCCCTAAAGGAGATAGAAAACTGCAGGCATGTCTATGCTGCCCTTGAAGCTAATATCCTTTCCCTTGAAATAAAAGATCATGAAAATGCCTATATCATAAGCCGACAGCAGAAGGCCTGCCAGAGCGATGTATATAAGATGGAAGGTGAAATAGCCGAGAAACAGGCTGAGCTCTCAAAGATCGAAGCAAAGCTTAAGGAAATGGAGATCACGGAAGATGCTGACGAGGACGAGGTTGACGATCTCGTAGACGATTCAGAAGATCTGCAGACAGAGATAGGGGAGCTTAACAGAAAAATAGCAGACGCGCAGAGGGCTGCTCTCTGCCTCCCGGAAGACTCCATGGATCCGGAAACCTACCGCAAGTATGCAACCTGGCAGAATAATCTTGAAACCGTCACAAGAATGTGGTCTGAGGCGAGGAGCGACAGGGATACTGCCCAGTCAATGCTGACGGCCCTTTCTGAAATATATGCGGATGAAGAAACCGCAGAGCATAATAAGCTTAATCTCCAAAAAGCAGAAAAGGAACTCTCTTCAGCGGAGAATGGGTGTATATCCCCTGTTGACGGCATTATTACAGAATGCCTTATTGATGCCGGCGCCTATGTTGAAAAAGGCACCCCCGTCTTTATGATGCAAAGCGATAATGGCTACAAGGTTAGGATGATGGTCTCAAAGTATGACATAACAGCCGTTAAGGAGGGGCAGAGCGCAGAGATCAACATAGGGGAGCTTAAATATAACGGCAGCGTAAAAAAGATAGACCAGGCTGCTGAAAATGATGCCTCAGGTAAATCCAAGGCCACAGTGGAAATAGACATAGACACGGCTGATGATCTTATCGTTGGCCTGGAAGCTGATGTTCTGATAAGGCTTGATGAAGCCGAAAATGTTCTTAAAGTCCCGTCAGAGTGTATTTACAGTGATGATGACGGCTCCTTTGTCTATGTGTCAGATGGTACCGTTAATAAACAGTACATAAATGTCGGTGTGCATGATGATGCATATACGGAGCTGAGCGGCATTGATGAAAGTACCCGGGTGGTCATCGACCCGGATGCGGCCAAGTATCTGGGTGAAGATGTTGAAGACAGTATTATAAACACTTCGGGTGAGAATAAGGAATGACAAAGACACTCAGAAAAAAAATGCTGAGGGACTTAAGAACCAATTTTGTCCAGTTTCTCGCCATATTCGTGATGTGTTTTTTTGCGCTGTTCATCCTTCAGGGGTTTGATGCCATCACCGAAGGCTACTCCTACAATTTGGACAGATACTATTATGAAACTAACTTTTCCGATCTTGTTCTTACTTCAAGCGGCTTCACCTCCGACGACCTCCTTAAGATAAAGTCAGACCCGGGGGTAGAAACAGCAGAATTAAGATCCACAGCTGTTGGCCGGGCACGCCTCAAGGAAGAAAAAAAGGTCGAGTTTAATTTCATAAATGAGAATGATATTTCCCGGATGCATCTTTATGAGGGAGTACCCTATGAAGCCGGGATGACCGGAATATGGATAGACCGGGACTTCTCTTCTACGGAAAATATCTCCGTGGGGGATATCCTGTCCTTAACCCTGGACGGCGTGGAATTTACCGAAGCCGTCAGCGGCATCATTGATAATCCCGATCATGTCTACTATATGGTGGACGAAACCTTTCCCGATGTAGCCCGGGGTGCATACGGATACGCATTTCTGGACGCTGGCGAATATCCCGGCAAAACACTTGTATATGACAGCATATATGTGAAGCTTAGGGGTGTTAAAAACCAGGTTCATCTTACAGATCGGGAAAAGAAGCTGATAAAGGACACCGGCTCCCGTCTTGCCTCCTACTTTTCAAAGAATAATCTTACCTTCACCACAAAGATGAAGGAGGCGGGCTTTCAGTCCATAGACGGAGACATTCAATCCAACATTACCCTTGAAAAGATCTTCCCCGTCCTCTTCATAGTGATCGCTCTCCTGGGTATTGTGACCACAATGACAAGGCTTGTTATGAAACAGCGGATCATAATAGGCGCTCTCAAGGCTCTTGGATTTTCACGGTTTATCGTGACTCTCCACTATGTGTCCTATCCCGTTGTCGTTTCACTGCTTGGGAGTGTATCCGGTGCTGTGGCGGGCTGGTTTATCCTCGGTAGTCTGATCAACGGATATTACCTGGAATACTATATCATACCCGGAATCGGTATGAAGGTCTCACTGCGTATAGTTTTTGTTATCGCCCTTCTCGTACTCCTTTCGGGTTTTACCTGTTTCCTGTCCTGCAGAAAGCTCCTTACGAAAAGAGCTTCGGAAATACTCCGCCCGGAACCTCCAAGGGAATCCGGAGCCGGGGCGCTGGAGAAAACCCCTGTCTGGAAGCGCTTAAGCTTTGCAACAAAATGGAATATCCGTGAGATATACAGAAACCGCGTAAGAACCGCTGCAGGGGTTCTCGGAATAACACTCACCTCCGGTCTTATGCTCACTTCCTTCGGGGCAAATGATCTTTTTAAGCGCGCGGAAGACTGGGAATACTGCGAGCTTAATCCCGCTTCTTATGTCATCACCTTTGAAAGAGGCACTGATTACGGTACCGTATATGATTACTCCAGAAAATATAATGGACAGATGCTTGAAGAAAAGGAGGCAGAG
>CADCQV010000237.1 GCA_902803625.1 uncultured Lachnospiraceae bacterium | reverse complement strand
GATAAGGCTTTTTGATTCTGATTTTGATAAAGCTTCATCTGTTGTGCCGGTTTCCTTTAATAAGGACGGAAGCTTTTCGTCCTCATCAAATGTCGCCGATACAGAGGAATTCAGGGTCATAGAGGATTATGTGAGAAGGAAGGTTCTTGAGATCCGTGAAAGGATAAGAGAGGGTGAAATAGAGCCATCGCCGGCGGTACTTGACGGAAAAAGCCCCTGCAGCTACTGTGAGTTTTCGGACTGCTGCAGGTTTGACAGGAGGACTCCGGGTTTCAGGGAGAGAAGGTTAAAAAAGATCAATGGTATAACGGAGACGGTGGAGAGGATGAGGGATCCTTCCAAGCGGTTGTAGAAGATTCTTCGCTTCGCTCAGAATGACATTTGACGTCCGTACGAAGGACTGATGTCACGGCGATATCTTTGAGCAATAGCGAAAAGATGTTGGTTGTAGAGGTTTAAGAGATCCTTCACTTACATTAAGACAATAATATGGAATTTACCGAAGAACAGAAAAAAGTAATTGAATGCAGAAATAAGAACATACTGGTAAGCGCGGCTGCAGGCTCCGGAAAGACGGCTGTGCTGGTTGAGAGGATGGTCAAAAGAGTTCTTGATGAGAATGATCCTGTAGATATAGACAGGATACTGACCGTTACATTCACCAATGCGGCTGCTTCGGAAATGCGGGAAAGGATAAGGAAAAGGCTTTCCGATGAGCTTCAAAAAAGAAGCGATGATAAAAGGATAAAGGAGCAACTGGGTCTTATCCATAATGCAAACATAATGACCATAGATTCCTTCTGCGTAAGGGTTTTAAGGGAGAACTTTGAGGAAGCTGCGATAGATCCCTCCTTCAGGGTGGGTGATGAAAATGAGACCGCTCTTTTAAGGGAGGATGCCTGCGACGAGATACTGAATGAAGCCTATGAGGAGGGCTCCGAAGAGTTTTACCGCTTTCTCGATATGTGCTCTCCGGGTAAGGATGACAGGGATTTAGCGGAGCTTATACAAAAGCTCTCAAACGCCGCGGATTCCAGGGTGGATCCTTTAGAATGGCTGCAAAAGCTGCCTCTTCCTTACGCGGATCCGGGCGAGGGAGAGCCCTATTATCTTGAATATCTCATATCTGTTTCGGATCTGGTCCTTAATAATATCCTGAAAGCCTATGACAGACTCTTAAGGCTGTCCGGAGAAGCTGACGGACCCTATATGTACAGTGCCGTGCTTTCCGGGGAAAGGGACAATGTCGCTTACATCCTTGAAAAAAAGACCTACTCTGACAGATATAAAGCCTTATCCTTACTTTCCTTTAAGAGTCTTTCACCCAAAAAGGACGAAAATGTGGATCCGTCAAAAAAGGATAAGGTAAAGAACCACAGGAATAAGCTTAAGGAGAGCTTAAGGAAGCTAAAGGAGGAGCTCTTTTCAAAGGACAGGGAAGAGGCGGCTTCGGAAATGAAGGCCGCATATCCTGCCGTAAAAGCGCTTACGGAGCTTACGCTCAAATTCAGGGAGAGATATTCGGAAAAGAAGGCATTGAGATCGGTACTTGATTTTTCGGATGTAGAGCATATGGCACTGAAGGTTCTGAAAAGTCCGGCAGGAGACAGCTACCGTGACTTTTTTTCGGAGGTCATGACCGATGAATACCAGGACAGTAACAGCCTGCAGGAAGCGATACTTACAGAGATCGCGGTAAAAGACAATTATTTCACCGTAGGGGATGTGAAGCAGAGTATCTACGGTTTCCGTCTTGCCGAGCCGGGGATCTTTATGAGGAGATTTGATCAGTATTCCGCTGATGAAAAGGACGAGCTTATACTCTTAAACAAAAACTTCAGATCGAGAAGGAGTGTTACAGAGCCGGTAAACAGCCTTTTCAGGCTTATTATGCATCCGGGAACGGGCGGTATCGAGTACGATAAGGCTCAGGAGCTTATCTACGGGGAAGGCTATGATGAGGACAGTACGGAAAACAGGGCCGAATTCACCCTTATTGAAAAGGATGAGGAAAATGAGCTTGAGGATCTGGAGCTTGAAGCGTCCTTTATTGCCGGAAGGATCGAGGCTCTTATTAAAAGCTTTGAGGTAACGGAGAATAAAGAGGGGAGGATCACGAAGAGAAGGGCGGAATACTCGGATTTCTGCATATTAATGAGATCTGTTTCGGGATATGATGACATAGTAAGGGATGTTCTGAAGGGAAGAGGAATACCGGCTGTTATCGAAGGGAAAAACGGCTATTTTAAGACAAGAGAAGTCAGAGATGTGTTGAATTACCTAAGAGTTCTCGATAATCCAAGGCAGGATATCCCGCTTATCGCCGCAATGAAGAGCCCCTTCGGAGGCTTTAGCGACGGGGAGCTTGCGGAAATACGTTCGTCCTATGAAGAAGGGCTGCTTATAGATGCCGTAGAAAACGGGGATTACAGGGAGGAGATCAGAAAGAAAACAGATGTTTTTATTTCGGGTATCGAGTCCTTCAGATCCCTTATTTCCCATACCCCTATACATGAGCTTATAAGGCTCATCATTAAGCGCTCCT
>CADCQV010000236.1 GCA_902803625.1 uncultured Lachnospiraceae bacterium | reverse complement strand
TATATATTCATAAATGTTGACAAAAAGAAATCCCTCTATACAAGGGATTGTAGTTTGCTTCACTATTACTCTACTGTAAAACTACGGATTAGCCCCATTTGTGTTTTTTCACATTTTGATGTATAATAAATTCGGATTTTTATCGGATGAAAAGAGAACGCTGAGAATGAACGAAGGAGTTGAAAATACAATAAGCAGAGCCGGTGCAAACGGTCTTGCCACTGCAGCCCTTATACTCGGGGTTGTTGCGGCTCTCGGATTTGCATTTGTATTTCCACCCTTTATCTGTGGCGCAACCGCCATAACTCTGGGACTGCTTTCCAGAATGGACGGTGTGATCAGCCTGAGGGCGAAGATAGGGATCTGCATGGGCGCGTTAAGTATGATACTTCTGCTGGTTGTGATCATTTACGGGATGCATATTATTATGTCGAATCCCGCTCTTATGCAGGATTTCACCGACAATTTTAACGATGTTTATAATGAGGTCTATAAAGAGCTTCTGCAGCAGGAAGGAGGCTTTGTATGATAAACGGAATCAGTGCAGGCTTCTACGGAAATCCCTTTTCCGATTATTCCCCCCTTGCGGGATCCTTCGGGGCGCCGGTTAACGGTGTGGAAGGCGCGGAGGAAGTAAAAAAGCCCATATTGAATCCCGGTGAATCCACAAAGGTCATTGGGGCACACAAGTCCTCCCCTGCGGAATGCGAAACCTGCAAGGAAAGAAAGTACCAGGACGGTTCCGATGAAATGGTTTCGTTTAAATCGGCGGCCCATATTTCCCCGGAGGCTGCTCCCAGTGCGGTTCGTGCCCATGAGGGAGAGCATGTGTCCAATGCCTACAAGAAGGCGGCGGAAGGCGGCGGCAAGGTTCTTCAGGCCTCTGTCAGGATAAAGACCGGCATCTGCCCAGAGTGCGGCAGAACCTTTGTTTCCGGCGGAGAAACCAATACGAAGATAGAATATCCGAATGAAGATAAAAACCCCTATATGAAAAACAGAAAGGCTATGGATAACGGTCTTCTTTCGGGAATGAACCTGTCATTATCCGCATAGAAAATGAAAAGCAGCAAAGAATACAGAAAGATCGCGGGAGAGAGTCTCGCAGGTAATTATGGCGTCGTTATCGGCGCCTATATCTTATGCACGATTGCTTTGAACATACTGACTGCACCGCTCAGCATCATTTCCGGGATCGGAAATCTGACCGGTATGATAGTAGCGAGTGGCATTATAAGCATTCCGGTCTCTCTTGTGATATCAATTGTCTCTACCTTGTTTTATACAGGAGTGGACAAGATGGTATTTGATGTGACAAAGGGTGAAAGGGCAGATTTTTCGAATCTTTTCTACTGTTTTACCCATGATCCGGCAACTGTGGTATTCGCTTTCCTGTGGATATTTCTCTATCTCCTTCCGGGGATCATCGCCATATTGACCGGATCCGGGATATTCGTGGTACTCGCAGTTTTTTCAGAGCGTTCTGAGACACTTATCGCGGGAGTCATCATTCTGTTGATCACAACAGTATTTTATCTCATATGGACAATCGTTGTGGGACTCTCCGTATCAATGACCTATTTCCTGTATTTTGATAACCCCGGTATGAGATCCGGAGATCTGGTAAAGAGCTCTGTCAGGATGATGAAGGGAAATAAATTCCGTCTGTTCAGGCTGTATCTGAGCTATGCCGGCTTCTTCCTTCTCGGTATCCTGTCCTGCGGACTGGCCTTTCTATGGATAAATCCGAATATTACCGCAGCAGCCGCATATTTCTACCGTGACATATGTGCCTCTTCCGGGAATTCCTCAGGGATCTTCGAGAAAGCAGCAGCGGAACCCGGAAGATCCGAAAACACATACTATCAGCAGGATTACTGGAACTGATCTGCAGGCATGTCTATTGTTGAAGAGCTTACGAAGGATCCGGGAGATCAGTCCTCCAGTCCGAAGGCGTCGTGAGCCGCCTGCATTGCTCTGTCCGTATCATCCCTGTCAATAAGAACCGTTACACGGATCTCGGAGGTTGAGATCATATTGATATTGATCCCTGAATTGTAAAGACATTCAAACATCTTTGCCGCAACACCGGGAGAGCTCATCATACCGGCACCCACAACGGAGATCTTTGAAACATGCTCATTGAAGCTCACATCCTTTGCATGCAGCGACTTCAGATTCTCCCTGATGACATCAATGGCTGTCTGTCCGTCATCGGAGCCCACGGTAAAGGAAATATCCTTTGTCCCGTCACGTCCTATGGACTGAAGGATCATGTCCACGTTTATGTTTTTCTTTGAGATCAGGTCAAAGAGCTTAAAAGCCACACCGGGTCTGTCTTCCAGTCCCAGAACGGAGATACGTGTCGTATTCTTGTCTGCCGCAACTCCTGAAACCAGCATTCCTTCCACTTTTGCCACCTCCTTGATGACTGTTCCTTCTGATTCATTTAGACTTGAACGTACTATAAGGGGTACGTTGTATTTTTTTGCAAGCTCCACTGAACGGTTATGGAGTACTCCTGCTCCCAGGGTCGCAAGATCCAGCATTTCGTCATAGGATATCTCCTTCATCTTCCTTGCACCCCTTACTATCCTTGGATCCGCGGTGTATACCCCATCCACATCCGTGAATATCTCACAGCTGTCGGCATGGAGCGCTGCCGCAAGGGCAACCGCCGTTGTATCCGAGCCTCCGCGCCCCAGGGTAGTATAATCGTCATACTTATTCACTCCCTGAAAGCCCGTTACTATAACGATCTTCCGGCTCTCTATCTCATGCTCTATACGGTCTGTATCGATACGTTTGAGTCTGGCATTTCCATAAACTCTGGTGGTATGCATCGATACCTGAAAAGCATTTAAGGAAACCGACGGTATTCCCATTCCCGCAAAGGCCATGGACATAAGCGCCACACTGGTCTGCTCTCCCGTTGTGAGAAGCATATCCAGCTCCCTCTTCGGCGGATCCGGGTTTATCTGATGTGCAAGATCGATCAGCACATCAGTCTGCTTCCCCATAGCGGACAACACCATTACTATATTATTTCCCGCCTGCCAGTCTGCAGCGCAGCGTCTGGCAACATTTAAGATCCTTTCCTTATCTCCGACGCTGGTCCCGCCGAATTTCTTTACTAAAAGCTTCATTTGTTTATCCTTATCCTGCTGATAACGTAACCCGCTTCAGCAAATTTCCTTTCAAACTCGTTCTCACTCATCACTTCGGTTATCAGAGCCGCCTCATCAGGGATCTCGGAGCTTAAGAGCTCTGTCTTTACACCAAAGCGGGTCTTTGCATCACCTAAGCTTTCCTTCGGGATCCTTATAAAGAAGGCTCTCATAGCGCTGCCGTTATCCGAAAGCGTAAGCTCCTCTGAATCCCAGAATACAAAAAGGGTTCTCGAAAGATGCTTTACCGCATCGATCACATCGCCAACCACCGCACTGGCAGTGGGGAGACTTCCGGCGCCGCTCCCGTAAAACATTGAATCCCCCAGCATATTCCCGTGAATATATACGGCATTAAACACACCGTTCACATTATATAAGGGATGACCGTTTCCGATCATAAAGGGTGCAACAAGGGCAAAATAGTTCTTCCCTCCCTTCTGGTCGGGAACCTTGTAGGCACTGGCAAGGAGCTTTACCGCCATATCCGCTTCGCGGGCAAAAACCATATCTGCGTGGCTTATCTTTGTGATACCCTCTGTATGAATGTGCTGATATTTTATGGTATGACCGAAGGCAAGGGATGAGAGGATCGCAATCTTCCTGCAGGCATCATATCCCTCCACGTCAGCCTCGGGATTTCTTTCTGCATATCCGAGCTCCTGCGCTTCCTTCAGGGCAGCATCAAAATCCGATCCCTTTTCGCTCATCTCACTCAGGATATAATTGGTGGTTCCGTTTAATATGCCGGAAACCTCATCTATGTCCTCCGCGGTAAGAGAGCTGTTTATCGCTCTTATGACCGGTATGCCTCCGCCGCAGCTTGCCTCAAAAAGATAATTTACGTTCTTCTCCCTGGCAAGGTCCAGTAATTCCGCCCCGTGCTCCGCAACCAGCTCCTTATTCGAGGTGCATACTGTCTTCCCTGCTTCCAGGGCAGCCTTTGTAAATTCGTATGCGGGCTTTAAGCCTCCCATTACCTCGACTACTATCTTTACCTCGGGGTCATTAAGGATAACACCGAAATCATGTACTATTTTTTCCTGCACCGGATCCCCGGGGAAATCCCTGAGATCCAGATCATTCTTTTC
>CADCQV010000235.1 GCA_902803625.1 uncultured Lachnospiraceae bacterium | reverse complement strand
TTCACTTGATAGGCTCCCTTTAAAGGAATCCGATGCAAATAACAGCTTCATAAAAACTACCTCTGGACACGTCCCGATCCGCTGCCTTGCAGGCGTCTATGCAGATCTCAGGGAGTTCTCCTCCAAGAGCAGAAGTAATGCCTGTCCAATATTACTTACGAAAAATGCTTCATTTCTGTAATTTGCAGGGGATACGGCCACATTTGCCTCCCCCCGCATAGCTTGCTTCGAAACGGTCTGCCTGAACAAATCTCCGGTATCCCTCCGGATTTAAGCGCATCATTATCTCTCCAAAAGTAATCACTCTTGCCATATTGAGATAAGGGGTTCAACATTCAGCTTTAGGAGGCAGCCTGTCCGGACCGGCGATCGTACCTCCTCCCACAACCGTATCACCGTCATAAAGGACGACCGCCTGGCCCGGGGTAACGGCGCGCTGGGGCTTGTCAAAAACAAGCTTTATCATACCGTCTTTTTCCGGATATACGGTTGCAGGCTCTTCCTTCTGGCTGTATCTCGTCCGTGCCGTTATCCTCATCTCCCCGGAAAGTCCCGGCACGGAAATCCAGTTCAGATCTATGGCATAAAGGGTATCCGAATAGAGATCCTTTTCGGTTCCCACATATACCCTGTTTTTTTCCATATCCTTTTTAATTACGTACAGGGGCTCCGTCGAAGAAATACCGAGACCCCTCCTCTGTCCGTTGGTATACCGGACAGCACCGTGATGCCTGCCCAGGATCCTCCCGTTTATATCAACGATGTCACCGTCAGGATAGGACTTTCCCGAGTATTCCTCCATAAAACGGACATAGTCCCCGTCAGGAACAAAGCATATATCCTGGCTGTCATGCTTTTTTGCATTAATGAAGCCCTCTTCCGCGGCTATCCTTCTGGTATCATCCTTTCCCATATCACCCAGGGGAAATATGACCCTCGACAGCTCCTCCTGTGTAAGCCTGTAAAGGACATAGCTCTGATCCTTTTCCGGAACAAGAGATTTTTTCAGGATCCGGCGTCCGCTTACACTGTCTGTATCTATTCTGGCATAATGTCCTGTCACAATGTGATCACAGCCCTTTTCAAGGGCGTATTTCAGGAGCAGCCCGAATTTCATTTCACTGTTGCAGTCGATACAGGGATTGGGGACAGCTCCCTCCTCATATGTACGGATAAACTTTTTTATGATTAGCTCCCTGAATTCTTTTGAGAAATCAACGACCTCAAAAGGAATGCCCATCTTAAATGCCGTTTCCGCCGCATCATCTATATCCGCATCGGAACAGCAGCTGTGACACGCCTCTCCGTCACCCTTCCCTCTGAAGAGACGCATTGTGATCCCCAGGCAGTCAAAGCCCTTTTCCTTCATCAAAAACGCGGCTACCGAGCTGTCCACTCCGCCGCTCATGGCTATAAGCGCCCTTTTATTCATTCATTTTCTCCTATAAATCAGCTTTTTCCACTGAAAAAGTCTACATATTCTCTGTCTTTTATTTCATGTTAATCTGTGTTATTGTATTATAACAGTTGTTTAGGAATCTAATAATTCTTCTGTACAGTTACCCTTCATCAGATAGTATATACTCGTTATTTAAGGCATTTTCTATAGATTTATGACACAGGAAATATTGAAATGGAATATGGATTATGGTCTGGCCTCCCTTTTTGTGCTGACCGTTCTCCTCATATATAATATTCTGCGCCGGGAGCTGCCCCTGAAAAAGGTTCTCGTATTTAATGCCCTGATGCTAGCCATCGCCCTGGCGGATATTCTCGATATTTTTTCAAACTTTGCCGAGAAGCATCCCGGGCTTTTCCCTTTCCCTTTCGCCTATGCTGCGGTTCTTTTATATCACGCCCTTGTAATCACGATCCCCGTGATTCTCTGTACAATGGTCGTGATACTGACAGGTCGTCTCGGGGCCACCTCTTTAAGAAAGAGGTATCTTACACTGGCGCTTTATACGGTTATAGAATTATATATTCTTACCAATCCTCTGACCGGAGCCATCTTTTCTTATGACCTCGAAAACGGCTACAGGCCGGCCCCCGGATTTTTTGTTGTCTTCTTCTTCGGTATGGCTGTTCTGATCCATGGCTGCATCTATATGGGAAGGTACCGTGAAAAGACCCGTCCCATACAAAGAATATCCATTTATGCTTTCACCGCAATATCCTTTATTTCCTGCTTTATCCAGGCCGTGCTGTTTCCCGGGCTGCCGGTACTCTGCTTCGGCTTTACGCTCTCCGTTCTCATAATCTACATAGCTGCATCAAATACCGATGCCTTCACCGATCAGCGGACCGGCCTCTTTTCCAGAGACGGCTTAAGCGAGCTTCAGAAGGAGCTTTATCTTGAAAGAAAGAAATGCTCCATTCTCTGCTTTACCTTTGCAAATTATAACATAATCAAGACTACCTACGGGGATGAGATCATGGTTCCCTGCCTTCGTGCCATTGCTGATTTTCTGAAGGGCGAGGTATGCAAAAGAGATGTCTATCCCTTTTACATACATAACGGACGCTTTCTTCTTCTGAAAAACGGCTATTATGACTTTGTGGAGGAGACAGCCCAGATCAATGCCCGTTTCCTGAAGCCCTGGTCTGTTTTTGATAACAGCTTCCGTTTTTCCCCGGCCCATGCCTACATTTCTTCGGAAATAAAGATGTCAAGGATCCAGGAGGTTCATACCCTGATCAACAAGGCCCTGTCCGAGGCACTTGAAAACGGAGCTTTTTCTTTTGTTTCCATAGATGAGGATACCCTGTATGAGACCAGACATGAGATCAAGATAAGAAAGGCTCTGGAAAAAGCACTTGATAATGACGAGCTGGAGGTTTGGTTCCAGCCTATCTGGTCACCCGCCGCAAACCGTATAACCTCTGCGGAGGCGCTGGTTCGTGTACGGGATGATGAGCTTGGTATCATTTATCCTGATGAATTCATTAAAACCGCTGAAACCAACGGAAGGATCACCAAGCTCGGACGGCAGGTATATAAAAGGGTCTGTGAATTCATTGCGACCCACGACATCAGGAAATACGGTCTTGAATACATAGAGGTTAATCTCTCTCCCATACAATGCCTCAATGAGCATCTGTCAGACGAGCTTATTGCCATCAGAAAAAACTACGGCATAAGTTCCAGGCTTATCAATCTGGAGATAACTGAAACAGCGGCCTCCGACTCACCTATTATGATGGAGAATATGCTCCGTCTGTCACAGGATGGCTTTACCTTTTCACTTGATGATTACGGCACCGGCTATTCGAATCTTATGAATATGCTGTCTCTTCCCTTAAGCATAATAAAGATCGACAAATCCATTGTGTGGTCCTACTTTGACCAGTCCTTTGCGCTTGCCGCGGGAGGAGAAGGCTGTGTTCCATCTCCCAAAGAGGGAAATACCGAAAACAGTATACTGGAGGATCTGATCCCTATGTTCCAGGGCCGCGGCTTAAAGGTCGTCTGTGAAGGAGTGGAGACAAATCAAATGGCAAGGGTTCTTGAGGAGCTTGGCTGTGATTATATGCAGGGCTTCTACTTCTCAAAGCCCCTGATGGAAGATGACTTTCTGGATTTCCTGAAGACAAAAAACAGGAGTATCAGCCTTTGAAACCTGTTCCCTTCCCTTTTATTCCGGAAAATGATCAGGGCCGCAATTCTCATTGCGGCCCTTAAATATTTATGATCTCTCTCCCTTATGCAAACGGATTTTCATCCTCATATCTGACTCCAGCAGGACGGTTATAACCGATCTCCTTCGGATCAACCCCTATATACTTCAGTGCTTCATAAAGAGCCTTTCCGTAGTGTCCGAACATTACCGCACCATGATGGGGGAAATTCTTTCCGATAAGCTGATATCTGTAGAACCTGCCCATTTCCTTTATTGCGAAGACTCCGATACCGCCGAAGGACTGCGTCGCAACGGGAAGCACCTCACCCTCGGCTGCATAAGCCCTGAGGATATTGTCGGCAGTAGACTGCAGACGGTAGAAGGTGATTTCTCCGGGATTAATGTCTCCCTCAATGGTTCCCTCGCACCACTCCGCCGGATGTGTATTTGCCATGATCTTCTGATAGTCAAGGTGTGCATTATGTATCTTTGAAGAACAGGTATTGCCGCAGTGGAAGCCCATAAAGGTGTCGCTGTGCTTATAATCAAATTTACCTTCGATAAACTCCTTATACATATCCTTCGGAACGGAATTATTTATATCAAGGAGTGTCACGGGCTCGCCTGTTATGCAGATTCCGATATACTCTGAAAGAGTGCCGTAAATATCTACCTCGCAGGAAACAGGGATTCCCCTGGCTGTCAGGCGGCTATTAACATAACAGGGAACAAACCTGAACATATCCTGGAATGCAGGCCAGCACTTGGTTGTAAGGGTTACATACTTCCTGTAGCCTTTGTGCTCCTCTACCCAGTCAAGAAGTGTGAGCTCATACTGTGCAAGCTTCGGGAGCATCTTGTTGTCACCGAGCTCCTTGGTCATATCGGCTACCACATCAGGTATTCTCTTATCTCCCTCATGCTTCTGATATGCCTCAAAGAGATCGAGCTCGGATTCCTCTTCTATCTCCACGCCCAGATTGTAAAGCTGCTTTATGGGAGCATTGCAGGCGAGGAAGTTTGCGGGACGGGGTCCGAAGGAAATGATCTTTAAGTTCGCAAGTCCCACTACAACCCTTGCTATAGGCAGGAACTCATGTATCATATCTGCGCAGTCTTCCGCATCCCCTACGGGGTATGAAGGGATCCAGGCCCTGGTATTCCGGAGCGCAAGGTTATAGCTTGCATTGAGCATACCGCAGAAAGCATCTCCTCTTCCGGTTACACCGAGGGTATCCTTTGATTCCTCCGCAGCGGCACAGAACATCTTCGGTCCGTCAAAATGCTTCGCAAGCAGTGTCTCTGAAATCTCCGGTCCGAAATTTCCGAGATATACACAGAGAGCATTACAATCATTCTTCTTTATGTCTTCAAGAGCAGCAACCATATCGGTCTCGCTCTCCACTATTGTTACGGGGCACTCATAAATGTCGTCTTTTCCATATTTCTTTGTGTAGGCTTCTGCAAGGGCCTTTCTCCTGTTCACAGCAAGGGGAGCAGGGAAGCAGTCTCTTGAAACTGCTACGATACCGACTTTGATCTGTGGTATGTTGTTCATTATGATTCCTCCTATGATATAAGATTCTTCGCTTCGCTCAGAATGACAAGTGTCTTCTTTGGAATGACAAGTGCTAAATATTATCTGCCATCAGACAATCTTTGGAAATACCGGCTTCAGCGCAGGATAGATATTCTTAAACTGCTGATACTTTTCCTCGTATTTCTTTACAAGCTCCGGCTCCGGCTCAATGGTCTCCTTAACCTTTACGATAGCCGCCGCGGCTTCCTCAACCGTTGCATACTCACCGCAGGCAACCATTGCAAGCATCGCTCCGCCCATTCCCGGTCCCTCTTCCGAAACGGGGACATCAACAGTAATATTAAGAATATTTGCTATCATCCTTCTCTCGATGGGACTCTTTCCTCCGCCTCCGCAGATCTTCGTCCTGGCAGGACATACGCCTATGGATTTTGCCACCTCATACATATCCCTCGTAGCAAAGGCCATGCCCTCCATAACCGCCTGCATGATATCGTATCTCGTTGTATCCAGTGTTATTCCGGTGAGGGTACCTCTTGCATTGGGATCGTTCCAGGGACTTCTTTCTCCCATCAGATAGGGAAGGAAGAACACATGGTTCTCGCCGAGATTCTTATTCATTCCGTTCTCCTCGGCAGCATAGTCCTTTGATCTCAATATATCCTCCATCCACCACTTCTTTGTACTTGCGGCTGAAAGCATACAGCCCATCAGATGGAAGCTTCCGTCCGCATGATCGAAGGAATGAAGAGCATTATTGGGATCCACGCCGAATTTCTTTGACGAAATAAATATCGTTCCGCTGGTTCCGAGAGAGATATTACACATACCGTCTCCAACGGTTCCGGTTCCAACCGCAGCTGCGGCATTATCACCTGCCCCGGCCGCTATGACTATGTCCGTAGACAGTCCGCACTCTTCAGCTATCTCCTTCTTCAGGGTACCGACCTTTTCATAGCTCTCAAAGAGCTTCGGGAGCTGTTCCTCCTTTATGCCGCAGATATCCAGCATTTCGGACGACCATTTTCTGTTCTTTACGTCCAGAAGGAGCATACCCGACGCATCGGAATAATCCGTACAGAAGGTTCCCGACAGCTTATATGCCAGATAGTCCTTTGGAAGCATTATCTTTTTTATCTTTTTATAATTCTCCGGCTCATTGTTTCTCATCCAGAGGATCTTCGGGGCAGTAAATCCGGCAAAGGCTATATTTGCGGTATATCCGGAAAGCTTGTCCTTTCCGATCTCATTATTTAAATAGTCAACCTCTGCTGTGGTACGGTTGTCATTCCAAAGTATAGCCGGACGGATCACCCTGTCATTTTCATCCAGAGCCACCAGCCCATGCATCTGTCCGCCACAGCTTATGCCTTTAATCTCCGACTTATCGATCCCGTCCGTGATCTCCTTCAGAGCCTCCAGAGACTTTTCAAACCATTCCTCCGGAGCCTGCTCCGACCAGCCGGGATGGGGGAACATAAGGGGATAGTCCCTTGAAACAGTCTTCTTTATCTCTCCCTTCTCATTGGTGAGAAGAAGCTTTACCGAGGACGTACCCAGATCAATACCGATATACAACATAATGTATCTCCTCCAAATTTACTTGGTGCTGCTCTTCTTGTCCGCCAGAATATCAAATACCACAGCAGCCAGAAGGACCACGCCCTTTACAACCTTCTGCCAGTCGGCATTAACACCCATAAGTGACATACCAAGGTTGATCACACCTATAAGTGTTGCACCCACGACCATACCGAATACGTTTCCAGCACCGCCGTATGCGGAAACACCGCCCACAACGCAGGCTGCGATGGCGTCCATCTCATAATATGTTCCGGCCTGGGAATTGGCTGCCTGGAATCTTGCGGTAACGATATAGGTCGTAATCGCTGTAAGGACTGCCATATTGAGGTAAGCTAAGAACATGATTTTTCTCGTATCCACACCGGAGAGCCTCGTTGCCTCGGCATTACCACCGATCGTGTAGAAATATCTTCCCAAAGTGGTCTTTGATGTGATGAAATTGTAGATCAATACTATAACAACGACCCAGATAAGGACCGTAGGTATACCACCTGCCATAGCAAGCTTGTAAGTGAAGAGCAGGATGGCTGCCACCGACAGGATACACTTCGCAAAAAGCGCTGCCATTGACTCCACTTCATAGCCCTTCTTCACCTTATTAGCCCTGCCCATAAAGGAAATGACAACCACGATCACACAGGCTATGATACCGACTATCATACAGACCATATTCAGCTTATTAACCGCTGTAGGGAAAATCTTACCTGAAAAGATCGCAAGGAAATCCTTCTTTGCAGCAAGGGAAATACTTCCTGTGGTACTGTTCGCGCTGAGAAGTGCCGTTCCCCATCCTCTGAAAGCAAGGTAACCTGCAAGAGTTGCGATCCAGGGCGGGATATCCACATAAGCTATAAGATAGCCCAGGGCACACCCGTAAACGACACCTATGATCAGCATAACAAAGATCGATATTCCCGGGCTCATCTGCTTTACCGTCATCAGTATTCCGCCGATGGCTCCAAGGAAGCAGACAAAGGAACCGCAGGAAAGATCGATATTTCCGCCTGTCAGCATACACATCAGCATTCCGGCTGCAAGAACATATACGTAAGCATTCTGTGTTATCAGTGCATTAAAGTTCATAGCCTGGAACATCTGTCCGCCTGTCATTGCAGTGAAAAAGATATACACCAGGACAAGGACTATAAGCATTGCATTCTTTTTTAATACAGTTGTGATATTATTGTTTGCCATGACTCCTCCTCCCTTACTTTTTCTTCTTATTTGACAGAACGTCAAAGACAATAGCTAATAGAACAACGATACCCTTGACCACCTTCTGGTAGTTGGCTTCCACACCCATGATACTCATGCCCATGTTTATGACACCCATTAGAAGAGCACCGATAACGATACCGAATACATTTCCTTCACCACCGTAGGCACTTGCTCCTCCGATGAAGCAGGCCGCAATGGCGTCCATTTCATAGCCCTGTCCGAAGGTAGGCTGTGCCTGGGTGGCCCTTGCCACCGTAAGGATACCGCCGAGTCCGGACATAAGACCCATATTCACATAAGCGAAGAAGTATACCTTCCTGGAATCTATACCGGAAAGATTTGTTGCCTTTTCGTTTCCGCCTACCGCATAGAGATAACGGCCCATTGTGGTATTACTGGTGATATATGCATATGCAAGAAGGACTACTCCTATCCAGATAAGAGATGTGGGTATGCCCTTATACTGTGCAAGCTTGAAGAAGAACCAGATGACCGCTGCAGCAATAACGACCGTCCTTACAAGATCTGCGGAGAGAGGTCCTACGCTGTAACCTGCCTTTTTTGCATCCATCCTCTTCTTGAATACCGTAGCGGCATAGATTACTACAATGAGGACACCGGCAAGAACACAGGTCATATTGATGCTTCCGCCGCCGAAGAAATCGGGGATATAGCAGTCCGCACCTCCGCCGAACACATTCAGGAATACAGTGTCATCAATACCAACCGCATAACCCTGCAGAACCACATTGGAAAGACCCCTGAAGGCGTACATTCCGGCAAGAGTCGCGATGAAAGGAGGAACCTTCACATAGGCGATCCAGAAGCCCTGCCAGGCACCAACGAGGATTCCGCCTATCAGCATTACCAGCACAGCCAGTACCCAGCTGATATCCTTATCCATCATCACGGCTCCGATACCGCCCACAAAGCAGACAACGGAACCGCAGGCCAGATCGATATTTCCGCCTGTCAGAATACAAAGAAGCATACCTGCAGCAAGAACGAACACATAGGCGTTCTGGGAGATAAGGTTATTTATATTCTGGGGAAGAAGCATCTTCCCGCCCGTCATAATGTGGAAGAAGATCAAAATTACGATCAGGGCCAGGACCATAGTATATTTTTTCAGTACATCTTTAATATTTATACTCACGTCATTCACCCCTTCCTGATTGTAATATGCTGGACATTATAAGCTCCTGGGATGCTTCGGAAGCGTCAAGCTCTCCCACAAACTTCCCTTCGTTCATTATATAGATCCTGTCGCTCATACCCAGAACCTCGGGCAGCTCGGAGGAGATCATAATAACTGATTTTCCTGCCTTTACAAGATCATTTATAATGCAGTAGATCTCGTATTTCGCACCTACGTCAATACCTCTCGTAGGCTCATCCAGGATAAGTATATCCGGATCCGTGAACATCCACTTTGCAAGAAGAACCTTCTGCTGGTTTCCTCCGGAAAGGTTCCCCACATTCTGCTCAACCGTGGGAGTCTTTGTCTCCAGCTTATTCTTATATTCAACGGCTACCTGATACTCCTTGTCGGAGTCGATTATGCCCTTTTCACTCACGCCCTCCATATTTGCAAGGGAGGTGTTTACCTTGATAGTATTTGTGAGCACGAGGCCGTTGCCCTTTCTGTCCTCGGTAACATAGGCAAGCTTAGCATCGATCGCTGCCCTGGGGTTCTTCAGATCCATTTCCTTTCCGTTGATCTTCAATGTGCCGGTGATTCCGGAGCCATAGGACTTTCCGAATATGCTCATGGCAAGCTCTGTACGTCCCGCTCCCATCAGTCCGTATATTCCGACGACCTCTCCCTTTCTGACATTGAGATTTACGCCGTCAACAACCTTTCTTTCCGTATATAGGGGATGATAGACTGTCCAGTCCTTCACCTCCATATTTATATCGCCCTTCTCCACCGCTTCTCTCTTCGGGAAACGGTTCGTAAGCTCACGACCTACCATGCCGCGGATGATCCTGTCCTCGTTGATCTCCATGGTGTGGCAGTCAAGTGTCTCCACCGTGGATCCGTCTCTGATAACCGTGATCTTGTCCGCCACATAGACAACCTCGTTGAGCTTATGGCTGATGATT
>CADCQV010000234.1 GCA_902803625.1 uncultured Lachnospiraceae bacterium | reverse complement strand
TCAAGTGTCTCCACCGTGGATCCGTCTCTGATAACCGTGATCTTGTCCGCCACATAGACAACCTCGTTGAGCTTATGGCTGATGATTATCATAGTCATTCCCTGCTTCTTGAATTCAAGCATCAGATCAAGAAGCGCTCTGGAATCCGTCTCATTAAGGGATGATGTAGGCTCATCAAGTATCAGGAGTTTTGCATGCTTTGCAAGAGCCTTCGCGATCTCAACAAGCTGCTGCTTACCTGTTCCGATATCCTTTATAAGCACCCTTGAGGATTCCGAAAGACCGACCATCTTCAGATATTTGTCGGCCTCACCGTATGTTTCATTCCAGTTAATAGCGTTCTTTTTTCCTCTCTCATTTCCGAGGAACATGTTTTCACCGATAGACATCTGCGGTACAAGAGCAAGCTCCTGATGAATGATAACGATCCCCTTCTCCTCGGAATCCTTTATCTTCTGAAACTTACACACTTCACCATTGTAAATAATGTCACCTTCATAAGTTCCGTATGGATAAATGCCGCTGAGGACATTCATCAGCGTAGACTTTCCGGCTCCGTTTTCTCCAACAAGAGCGTGGATCTCGCCCTCCTCAACCGAAAGGTTAACGTTGTCCAAAGCCTTTACGCCGGGGAAGGTTTTTGTAATGTGATCCATTTTCAGCAGTTCCTTTGCCAAACTAAGTCCCCTCCTCTCTTCATTTTACTGTTATTGCCTGTAATCATGATTTTTTAGTCCCTTGCGGTATTATTCCGCATGTTTATCTGTTCGTATCTGTTCAGAGCCTTTCGCATTCTGAATAGTTACATCTGTTCCTTAGTAGCTGCCAACATTCCTGTTATAAGAAAATCTGAGGCGGGCTAGGCCCGCCCCAGATCGATTTCTGCTTAAATTTGTATGATAATGATTACTTAAGCTGATCCTCTGTGTAATATCCGGAGTCGATCAGGATCTCCTTGTAGTTACTTGCATCTGCAAATACGGGCTCGCAGAGGAATGAAGGAACAACCTTAACATTGTTGTTGTAGGTCTCGGTATCGTTAACGTCAACCTCAGCACCGGTAAGGATCTGTCCAACCATCTTTACAACCTGGCTTGCAAGAGTACGTGTATCCTTGAATACGGACATTGACTGCTTGCCTGCGATCATGTTCTTTGTATTCTCAATATCGCAGTCCTGACCTGTGATGATGGGATACTTGCCGTTGTAGTTTGCTGCAAGTGCGTTCTCAACACCCATTGCTGTGGAGTCGTTTGAGCAAAGCCATACATCAAGATCTGTTCCGTCTGCATAGTATGAAGAAAGAATGTTCTCTGCTCTGGCCTGAGCTACGTCGGTTCCCCAGGTAGGAGTAGCAACGTCTTCAAACTTGGTCTGTCCGGACTTAACTACGAGCTTTCCGCTGTCAATGTATTCCTTAAGAACATCATAAGCACCGTTGAAGAAGAAGCCTGCGTTGTTGTCACCGGGATCTCCTGCTGTGAACTCGATG
Source organism: uncultured Lachnospiraceae bacterium (assembly GCA_902803625.1). Taxonomy (GTDB): domain Bacteria; phylum Bacillota; class Clostridia; order Lachnospirales; family Lachnospiraceae; genus NK4A144. Next base: position 4,070 of record CADCQV010000234.1, on the reverse strand, counting down.
TTGAAAGGTCCCTCAGCGTTGTCTAAGTCAAGCTTTTCTTTTACATATGTACCCTGAACGGTACCAACCTTGTAGTTATCAAATGTTGCATAGTAGGAAACTGCATCGGAATCCATAAGCAGACGGTCATAAGCGATAACCGGGATATTGGCTTCCTTTGCCATATCAAGTGCTTCACCGAGTGAAGATCCTTCGATAGCTGCTATAACGAGAACTGAGCATCCGCCGCTTATCATGTTCTCAACCTGTGAAAGCTGGGTCTGAACGTCGTTGTTTGCGTACTGAAGATCAACTTCATATCCTGCGTCCTTAAGCTCTTTCTCCATGTTTGCGCCGTCCTGGTTCCATCTCTGGAGATCCTTGGTGGGCATTGATACGCCAACCTTTCCGCCGGCTGCGGGTGCTGCTGCTTCTTCTGCAGGTGCTGCCTCTGCTGGGGGAGCTGCTTCTTCTGCAGGTGCAGGTGCTGCCTCTGCTGCGGGAGCTGCTTCTTCTGCTGCGGGTGCAGGAGCTGCTTCCTGGGTTGCGCCTGTGCTTCCGCCGCAGGCTGCAAGTGAGAATGTCATTGCACCGGCAAGCAGTACTGCCAATAACTTCTTTGCCATAATAATTTTCCTCCTCTTTTTGAAAAATTTATTTGCGTGTTGCTTTAACCTATTTTCTAAAACAACTTTTGTAAAGCTCTTTTATAATATTGCTTAACAGCAATAATGTCAATATCCTTTGTCTGCTTTTTTCGTATTTGGTAAATTTGTACAAAAACAGGCTGTACCTTATGTAGAATCTTCCGACTTATATCTTTTCGATATAATCATTCGCAAAGTGCCAGGCGATACCCATAAGCCCGGCTTTTCTCGGGAACTTCCCAAGCTTTACGAAATCCGTGTCATCTCCGAAGGAATTCATCTCCACCACATACTTCTTTAATTCCGGCATATACTCCTTCAGATATTCCGATACAAAGCCTCCCAGCACTATGTCGCAGTCAAAGATCATCCTGATATTGCCGATCCCGATGGCGAGATGCCTCAGCACATCATCCCACAAAGCCTGTGATGCCGGATCTCCTTTATGTACCAGATCAAAAAACTCTTCTATGGTCTTCCCTATGTCGGCACTGAAGCGGAGCGCGCTGCAGTAGGCTTCCAGACAGCCCCTTTTCCCGCAGTTGCACATAAGCCCGTCAGGCTGAACGCACATATGTCCGAATTCCCCGCTTCTGTGGTTTATTCCGGAATAGGTTTTTCCGTTAATGAAAAAGGCACCTCCGACACCGTTTTCCAGAAGAATATACACAAAGCCGTTCTTTCTTTCCCTGGGGCTCATAGCGAGCCATTCAGCATATCCGGCACAGTTTCCGTCATTTTCAATATAAACGGGATAAGGTTCACAGGCCTTTCTGAGACTCTGCAGGCTGATATTCTTAAGCTTCATGCTGGGTGAAAGAAGCACCGCGTCTCCGGGGCGGTTCAGGACACCGGGTATAGTGATGCCCACACCCAGAATACGGTTCTTATTCAGATCGTTCTCCTCGATAAAGAGGGTAAGCTCCCTCCTGACCTCATTCCCGAGTTCCGTAGCGGATGTACTGTCCTTGCGCAGGCTCTTCTCGGCCAGCTGGTTCATTTTCAGATCGGACGCAAGAAAGTGTATGTGATTTGTCGTAATGGATATTCCGATTGAAAAGCGTACATCATTCTCCACAAGATAACCTACCGGAGGCCTTCCTCCTGTGGATGACTGGGTTTCGCCCGCTTTAATAAGACCTGCCTCCAGAAGCTCGGCTACATTGTGATGAATCGTGGGGAGGCTCAGGTTCAGATCTACCGACATGGCCTGCTTACTCACAGGCTCGTCAGAATTATATATGTATCTGAACACTCTGTTTCTGGTTTTTCTCCGGCGTTCAGTAGCCGTCGGTTCCAAGGTTTTCATCTGCTCTTTCCTGACTTAATTTGATGTTCAGCCGCGGTTTGCTGAAATACTTTTGCAAAATAGATTTACTAAATGTCTTTACTATATCTGCAAAATATACCAAAGTCAAGACCAATTTTATCGTTTTCTTGTTTTTTTGACGAAATCAGCATTGAAGCGTAACTATACAGCAAATATACAGTCCGCATTTGAGCATTAAGAAAGAAAGACTTTTTGAACAGCAGAAACCCCCGGTGATCAGCTTACGGGGAAGGCTTGGAAGGGGCTGTCCCCCTGATGAAGAAGAGCGTCCATATCACCCCTGAATAATCTCTCCATAACGGCACAGGAGCAGACAGCAGACCGCAGCGGCTTATGGATACTGGATCTGAGTACCCTGACCTTTCGGCGGGACTTAAACATGATCTTATTATTTACCCTTTTTGTCAGATCCTGCACATACCTGTCCGGTATATAACGTCCATCCATACCGATTATATAATTCAGGGTTCCACAAAAATTCACCGTATTTGCAAGTACTTCGGAGAGCTTTTCCGTAGCCTCGTCCATCACATCTTCGAATTCCGGTGAGCTGTGATCTTTATTTATTTCACAGAAGTCCCTGAAGGTCAGCTCCTTTCCTGACATTTTACGAAGCTTTTCTTCAAGAGCCGATGTGGAAATATAGGTTTCCAGACACCCTTTTCTTCCGCAGTGGCAGGGCAGACCGTTTATGTCTATGCTTACATGACCAATCTCACTGTTAAATCCCGATTCGCTCCTGAAAAGCTGGCCTCCGGATATCAGTGCGGATCCGACCTCTTTTGAAACACCAATAAAAATAAAATTGGGGAGATCCCTTCCCACGCCGAAGAAGAGCTCCGCCAGAGCTGCACAGTCATATTCATTCTCCACAAATACCGGAAATTCATATTTTTCCTTCAGGATCCCGAAGACATCGATATCCTGCATTCCGTAAGGGTCCTCCGGTTTTGGAATGACTCCCCTCCGGACATCAACGGGTCCCGGACTTCCGACACCTATACCCGATATCCGTTCATTTCCGTATTCCGAGAGTATTGAGTCGATCCGCTTAAAGATCTCCGGAAACATCCGGTCATCTTCTCCTTCCGCCACCCTGAAGCTGCTCTCTGTAAGAACATTCAGCTTATAATCACAGAGTGAGACCGCGCCGCCGGTTCCCGAGATATGAACCCCTATGATCTTCGGTGCCCTCCCGGAAATCCTCAGGACTATGGGGTTTCTTCCTTTTCCTCCCTGTACACGCTTTTCACTCTCCTCTACTATCCCCTCATCCATAAATTCGCTTATGACATTCGTGGCAGCCATTTTTGACAGACCCGTTTCCTTGGCAACGTCTATCCTCGAAAAACACTTTTCTGTTGCCAGCAGACGTAAAATGATCCCCCTGTTTCTCTTCTTCAATACACTGTTATTCAGGCCTGATTTTTTCATTTTCTTCTCCGGTGTCCAGTTTTTTATCGACCCCTGCGGTTCAGCAGGTGACTGTTCCGAATTGCCACCTCCGGAATTAATTCGAATATTTGGTTATAATTCTAACTAATATTTCTTCTTTTTGCAAATACCCGGATATGTGTTATTATTATAGCGCCCTGGCCTCCTGTCCTCTGCACGGGCAGGCCTGTTTTCCGGCAACAGCCTTTTGGCACTTTGATCATTTTATTCCCAAGGAGGAGATGTATGGGCGGATTTTTCGGAGTAGCATCCAGAAGTGACTGTGTCTTTGATCTGTTTTACGGAACGGATTATCATTCCCATCTCGGTACGAGACGTGCCGGTATGGCGGTTTTCAATAAAGGCTCCGGCTTTAACCGTGCGATCCATAATATAGAAAGCTCCTACTTCAGACCGAAATTCGAAAGAGACCTGGAAAAGATGGAGGGCAATCTGGGCATAGGCTGTATCAGCGACTATGAACCCCAGCCGCTCATTGTAAGATCACATCACGGGACCTACTCCATAACCACTGTCGGAAAGATAAACAACAGCCCGGAGCTCGAGAAGCTCCTTTTCCGGAATAACCACGCACAGTTTCTGGAAATGAGCGGAGGCGATATTAATCCGACCGAGCTCACCGCTTCCCTTATAAACCAGAAGGACAGCATCGTGGAGGG
>CADCQV010000233.1 GCA_902803625.1 uncultured Lachnospiraceae bacterium | reverse complement strand
TCCTGTTTTGTATAGTCCCACTGGACATCGGAAGGGAATCCTTTGCAGACATCATACTTTTCACCCCGTGCCGTTAAAAGTTCCCCGACCTTCGTGTACATTCCGCCCGGCATAATGTCTTTATCCTTGTCAACGACAAAGGAGAACGCATATCTTCCAAATCCGCTCTCATGGCTTTCTTTATCGTAAAATGAGATGGATTCACCGTCTATTGATGCAAGGAATTTGCCCTTGAACTCCTCCGGAACGGTGATCGTGAGAAGGTCTGTGGAAAGCTCCATATCCTCCACATAGTCCGTGTCATCTTCATATTCTTCAACTGATCGGTGTGGGCATTGTGACCACAGGATCTGTATTTCCTGCTCAGTTAAACCCTGGGGATGGAGTTAGTTGTCCAAAAAAAGGCCCATAAACCCCGTCCCCATAGCTCACTGGTTTATTCTAATACGGATTTCATGAACTCCTCTTCGGATATCTCTCCTTTGATAAGAGAAATGAGATCCGGCAGGGTTTCATTTATGTCAAAAAAAGCAAGCCGCACCGCATCCTCAAGGAGCGCCGCAAAGGATGCCCTGTCAAGCTCCGGCACCGCCGGCAGTGTATAGCGGTATATAAGGTCTCCGGCTGTCAGGCTGTCATCCTCACCCTCCCTCATTTCTATGCTGTAATGCCCGCCTGTAAGGGTTGAATCCAGTACATTCATGGAAACGAAAACATTAAACAGCTTATTGAGTGACAGGCCGCCAAGATCCATGATCCTCGCCTGAAGGACGAAAAAGGAAATGCCGTCCATACCCTCACCCTGGGGCATGAAAGCCGCATCCAGGAAGATTTCCTCTCCTCCCGGCATCTGTCCAAGATAAAGAGAAAGGGCTGTTTTTTCTTCATTAAGCTCCGCCGCGATCTTTTTTTCATTAAGGCTGCCGCAAAGGGCTGAAAGAGCTTTCTTTTCATTAGTAACCGTATCTGCCATAGCATTTTACCTCTTATCATAGCGCCAGCTTGGCTGCAATCTGTGAAATATTGGGTTTCCCGGGATCTCCCGCCTTCTTCGGATAACGTACCTTCAGTCCAAGGCTCTTGACAAGGTCATAGCAGGCTTTTGAAAGCTCATTGGCATTCACTTCTTCTGCTTCTTCTTCCTCGGAAACGGGTATCAGCTGCTCTGTTTTTTCATCATAGTCATACAGCGTTTCCTTCTTTTTAGCCTTTTTGTCCTTTTTTATTATAGGCTTTTCCTTATCACCGTTTTCATAAAACAGATTGTTATAGAGAAACGCAGCATAGTTCTTCATCATATGCTTATACAGGCTTTCATAGGAGGTGAACCCAAGCTCTGCCGCCATATGCTCCTTTAATATCTTTTTAGAGGAGGAAAGCTCATCCTTATCCATTTCATTAAGCTTTTCCCCGAAAATATCTCCCATGGTCCTGTCAAGCTGCAGGTAATCGTCCGTTGCGGCTTTCTTTCTGTACTTATCAACCCCGTAATTGATGATCTTTGTGCCTACGGCAACGCCGACGGATACTGCCGCCCATGCAACCGCAATAATGGGAGCAGCCGGAAGCGCGAACAGGGCGCATAAGGACACCCCGAGGGAGCCAGCGTCCATAAGGATATTTACTCCCTTATTAGTGTATTGCTGCGCCTCATAGCGGGTTTTAAGCTTCAGTATATTATCCGCATATGCCGCATCATCGCCTTTCAGTTCGCCGTTTTTCATAAGCTTTGAAAACTTATGGTCTGCCTTTGTGAGATGGTAAATATGCTTTACCTCCACTCCATATTCAACGGCATCAACCCCGAGCTTTACCGCAGCAACCGCAGCGCCTCCGGCAGAAACAGCTTTGGTGCCTATATTTGTCACGGTTTTAAGGCTTTCGCTTGCTACGCCTGCGTTCTTTAATTCTTTAGGGACCGCAAGAAGCATGTTGGCAATACCGGAAACCGGTGCCCAGGCAGTTGACAATGCGGTTGACCCCAACTTTGCTACGTCCGAGAGCATATCAGTTTTTCCCACGCCGGAATTCATGTGCCGGATAAGGTTAACTATGCCGGTGATTCCGGCTATGGCGCCCATGACGCTCTGCAGTGTTGCGAACCCTCCCGCTATGAGATTAAGGTCAGACAGCCCTACAACCGCGGCAAAGCTCGTGTCATCTTTTCCGGCTCCCCACATTGCAGGGATCTTATCGGCTTTTGAAAAAAGGGAAAGGGTCTGGTTAAAAATGAATTTACCGGTTTCCTGATCTTTTTTCTTGAATCCCTTCGCGTAGTTTGAAGCTGCTTTTTCTATTATATTCCCGCTGTCCTCATCATTAATGAGCTCCGGTACATCCGGTGGAAGAGCCATCTGCCTGATGGAATACAGGCTCTCGCTCAGCTCGAAATCAGTTCTTTTCAGCTCATTAAGCCTGAAAGCAGCCTCTTTTGCGGTATCATCCGCCTTTTTCCTTTTCTCTTTCTTATGTACCCAGGCGCTGTCCCTTTCAGTAATGGCATAACGGCATTCCACAAGGGACTTCAGAAAATCCGTTAATGCTCCATTTCTCTTCGCCTCGAGCCTGAGAAGCTCCTTTTCTTTTCGGGCAATCTCCTTTAGATCATCATCCTTTATATCATCCTTGTCTTCCGCTTCCCTGAATGCCTCCATCCTTTCATCCGCCACTTTGCTTTTCCTTGAAAAGCTGGCGAGGGAACGTACAGTTTCGGCGATATCATTGTCCTCAATGATCTCCATAGCGGCTTCCACCTTTTCCCAGGAAATGCCGGGACGGAAGCGTTTGCTTATGGATGAAAGAGCGCGGCGCTTTCCCTTGAAGTGTCCGGTCTGGATCTTATCCATGAAGATTTCCACATTGGGAATATATCCCAGCTGGGAAATGGTTATATCTACCGCATTAGGGCTTTCCAGATGATCATTCTGGATAAGGAAATACATTATGAGCCTTTCCCTGGCGGGAAGGGATAGGATCTTATCCAGGAAAGCCGGATTTCCGCCGGATTCATCATAATTGCTTATAAGGAAACGGTCCACATCATAGATCCCCCGGAGCTGCTCTGTACTTAAGTCATCATCCTTGAGCTGCTCCCTGGGCTTTTCCTCTTTCTTATCGATCCTGAAGGCTGTCTCTCTTATACTCTGCAGTACAATTTCGTCCTCCTCATCCCCGAATCTCTTCTGATAGGCGGTTTTGCTCTCCTCTTCGTTCCCTTTTAGTCCCATATAGACAAAGAACTCTTCTGTGTCCATTTTGCTATTATCGGATTCGAAGAAATCCATGAGGACAGTGAACCTATAAAGGAGCAGATCTATCTCGTCTGTCCTGGCGTTATCCCCCAGCTCTGATATATACAGCTCCTTGTATTCTGCAATCACAGGGGAAAAGGGCTTCGCTATCCTGTAAAGTCGTTTAGCCTTGGCAAGAGCCGAAAGAAAGGGGTCATCTATAAGCTTTCCCTTGAGATCCCGGAAGGTCATAAGGAATTCCCTGCCCTTTTTAGCAGTCTCATCCCTCTGCTCCTTTACGGTATAGGTATTAAGGACCTCCTTCAAGGATTTATTGCTCCTTAAAATGGCATCCCGTGTTATGGAGTCGATCTTTAAGGAGCGGACCACACGGTCCCTCTCAATCCTCGCCCTGGGGGAAAGGACATGGTTTTCCATCATCGGCCGTATCTGTGCGGCATGCTCCTCCTCGTTTTCTGTGCGGTTTTCCATTACCGCAGGTTTCATGATAAGGACTTCCATATCCATGAGGTCAGAATAAGCGTCTGTTTTCTCTTTCTTCTCTTTCTTCGCTTTTTCCAGCTCCTCTTCCTCCAGGCCGTTTTCCTGTATTTCAAGATCATCCTCCAGCACAGCCTTCAGCATTACGGCTTCATCATGGGAGAAAAAAGAACGCTCCTCGTCCATCTCTTTATGCTCCAGGAACTTGGGGTAATTATCCACGTCAACAGGGGCTTCCCTTTGGGTAGCAGACTGCATCAGCGCCTGCTGGACCGTAAGGCTTCTTTTCTGAAAAACCGAATCATTTGCGTCACTCATAACTTGTACCTTGCCGCAGGCAAGTGTGCCAATCGGTGACGTGCCTGCGCGGCACCGATGAAAGTTTGAAAGTTTACTTTCATACTTTATCCTTTCATTGCAAGGGAATAAAATCAAGATTCCTGTGTGCCTCCCGCAGAGGCATAGTCCGGAGCGTCCTATCAGCTCCCCAGAAACAGCATATATTCCTGTACAATCATCTCCCTTTCCGGAGGACTGAAAGCCTGGGACATGATATAAGACATTTTTTCGTCGCAAAGCTCAAGAAATACCAGGATATCATCCCCAATGATGTCTCCCGCATCTTTAACCACCTCCAGTAAAAGTATGGGGAAGAGCCCCATATTGTTTATTTCTTTCGTTAAATAAGGCGCCGGTATGTAGACATCTCTTTCACCGGCCTTTTTCGCTATTACCGCAGCAGCGATCTCCCCATTTTTCACAATAAACCGGGAAAAAACATCATTAATACCATTAAGGTCAAAGTAAAAACCGGTCTCCTTTTCTCTGGCACGGAACGCAGCAAGGGTCCTCTCCTCCAGCTCCGAAGCCTTCAGGGTCTTCAGGTTTTTGCTTTTATTCTTTTGAAAAAACTCAGACAGAAAAGAATTCATCAGAGACGGATAACTGTATACCAGAAGCTTCCCATCGGAGGTAAGGGGAACGAATTGCCTCCTGACAAGGAATTCCATCATGTCCTTTGCTTCCCTGAATTTGGAATACACCTTGCAAAGGATATTTATCATCCCTTTTTTCTTCATATAATCCCTGCTGTATTTAAGGAGGGCTGAGGCAGCTCCAGTTTCCCGGTATTCCTCCATAGTGAAAATGTATTCCAGCCAGACATCCCTTGAAGCTCCGACAGGCCTTGAAAAAACGGCGTAGCTTAAAAGCTTCCCGTCCTCCACTGCCGCAAGGATACAGCTTTCCAGTCCTCTGTTTTCAAGACAATACCTGACATATGGCGGTGCCGTGGAAGCAAGCAGCCGATTATCAGGAAGCACGTGATAAAAATTCATACGCTTCCTCCATAGACCTTTAACAGGACAGAGACATAGCTCCCGGCAACTGAAAGCGACAGCGCAGCCGCAGAGTCCGCCTCCTCCGTAATTTCTTTTTCACTGAAGCTTTCTCTTACAGGCACCCTTAAGCTGTAAAAGATCACATTTTCCACGGGATCGTATGAGAATCCTCCAAGGGGGATCCTGGAATTAATGTCGGCGATCTCTGCGGAGAGTGTGGGGAGCTTATCATCCTCTATTTCATCAAGGACACTGATCCTTGCAGTAAAGATACAGGGCTTATCCCCTATAAAATAGAACTCCCCCACTGCTTCATTGGAAATGCTCCCGAATCCCTTTAACCATACGGCAAGCATATCCGTCCCAAGTCCGCTTTTCTCTTTTTCAATGAGATCCGCTTCCTCCATACCGTTATCAAGGAAAGACCGGAGCAGTTTTTCCAATACAGGTTTTGTGTCCATATCGTCCTCCGAAATAAATTGCTGAACAGTTATCGATATTTTACACCAGATTTACCGAAATATAAACCGGGGGACTTTCCCTCAAGGATCATAATAGGGATCGTAAGAGGATTCGCTCCCGGCTCCCGGATACTTCAGTTATCGTTCAGGAATTTGTCCGGTTCAAATAGTCTTTCAAAACTAATGTACGCCTCCGTATAGTCGCTAAAGTGTATAGCCGCTATACATAATTCAATCCTGTCTGCCAACTCCATTTAAATATCGTAAACGCCAAAACTCTTTTCGCTTTGGCGTTTACTGCTCCGGTTTTTGGCGGCCGGAATTTATCTGATGTTAATGGTCATTTTATATCTTTTGTCGAGATAGCGGTATCTCACCTTTATTTTGCCGGCTGAATGCGGGTCGATAATAAGGCTGTTGCCGAAAACCCTGGCCCGGGAGTTTTCCCCGCTTAAAACCTTCAGCTCCCCGCTGTCAATGCTTGTCCCGAAAAGCTCCCTTACATTCTTTATGACCGTCTCTCCTATTCTGACCTTCCTCATGTATTTATTGGCCTTCGGCTTCTCCACCCTGATATTAACGGTATAGGTGCTGCCATCGTCCATGGTTAAGGCAGCGCTTCCCTCTCCCTTGCAGGTGATCTTCGGAATAAGGGTGTTCTTATTCACCTTCACCGTCACCCCTCCTGTGGTTGATACTGAATTCCTGTCCTTAAGCTTACCTGCAGTGACGAGCTTACTTCCCCTGATAACCGTCATTCTGAGGTCTGAGGGCTTCACACCGGAATTACTTACATTCCTAAAATCCAGCACGAGATTAGCCGTCTTTCCACCGGAGGTGACGGGAGCGAAATTGTCATCCGACGAAGCATACTTATCCCCCGGATTTATTACAGGCACCTTAACAGACTCCGCTGCTTCAGTTTCCGGTCTTTTATCATCAGGAACCGTTATATCAATAATATCATCCTTATCCGGATCCCCGACATTCTCCGGATCATCCTTTTCTTCGTTCTTATTATCATCCAATGGATGCTTTTCAGGATCATCCGTTTCTTCATTCTTATTATCATCCGACGGATTCTTTTCAGGATCATCATTATTTATTTCCCCGCCTGATGAATTCTCCTTTTTTCCATCTCCGGGATCGGTATTTTCATTGCTTTCATTGTCTTCATTATTATCGCTGCTTTCGCTGTTATCTTCTTTTTTTCCTTCCTCCTTATCATAGATATCATACACAGTCACATTGTACTCAGCCGAGCCTTCGAAAAAGTCACCGTTTGCCGAAGCAACCGCCCTGATCTTTGCACTTCCCCTGCCTATGGCGGTAACCGTTCCCTTATCATCAACGGTTGCAATGCTTTCATCACTGCTTTCATAGCGTACAGGAGTATTGTTCCCGCTCACAGGGTTATATTCAGATTTGCCCTTATATAAAGATATCTCATTTTGTTCAAAGAACAGACGCTGACTATTCTTTTCGGAAGACGTGATCACAACATCAACCAAATAATCATAATATTCCGCAGCATCTATAACCTTAAATCCTATAACTGCCTGCTTGCCCAGAAGACTCCTGTCATCGGTCATGGTAAGAATAAGCTCGGCACTATCCTGTTTGTATCCCGCATACTGTATTATAGTGCTGCTGTCTACATAATAGTTGTCAAATATAAGCCTTCCTCCCTGATGTATACTATACGACAGATCTAATGATACACTGGATCCATATTTGACTGAATAATAAAGTACACGCTGTTTTTGATACTTATAAATCATTACATCAACATATTTTCCGAATATGTCATTATGGTTAGCATCACCCCGTATATAATAGTGGACTCTGTATGTTCCGGGATCCATTCCAAACGGAACCGCCGTCCTCCAGGCTCTTCTCGGTGATTCACTTTCCCCGTCAAAGGGAGGCGCTTCAGCTGTTTTCGCTGTCACAGCATAATAGAAGGTACCGTGATCAGTCGAACCCGCATTGATAAGCTTTTGTGACCTGCCCCCTTCATAAATCAGATTACTTATTGCTGTCGGAGCAGTATATACCGGATCCGCTTTTACGACATGAATATCGCATCTTGCGGATTTTCCAGGATTCTTTTCTGATATGGCGGTTATATAGGTATCCCCAGGTTTTTTCGCAGTTACTTTTCCGTTCCGGTCTACCACCGCAATGCTTTCATCATTACTTACCCATCTGACACCCTTATTCTCCGGGAGAAGAAGATTATCAGGATTGACAGTTGCACTGTTCTGGCTCACTCCTCCGTATGGAATGGTAATGGAATTCCTGCTAAGTGTAATGCTTTCAACCTGTACCTCCTTATAGTGTGCATAAAGTGAACAGTCCGAGCTAAAGCGGTGATCTAAAGTTATCTTTGTTCCGCCCTGCTCCGATGTATACCAGCCGTCGAAATAATAGCCGAACTTTGCGGGATCAGCCGGAAGATGGTCAAGCTTTCTTTCAATATTCGTATATGAAGGCACAGCCGGTGCCCCACTTCCGCCCATACCGTTAAAGGATATGGTGTACTTTTCCTGCCAATGGGCGTATACAGTAATATCTCTGTTAAACTCTGTATTAAGGGATATCTCCGTCCCTCCCGTATCGGAAGTATACCATCCAAGGAAATAATGCTTTTCCTTCGTGACAGAGGGCAGTGCATTGGCACTAAGTGTTCTGTCTTCCTTTGT
>CADCQV010000232.1 GCA_902803625.1 uncultured Lachnospiraceae bacterium | reverse complement strand
CCCTGTGAAGCCCGGACTTTCCTCCCTGAAGATCCTGAAGATCCCCCTGGCGACCGCCCGGTCTGCCCATGCAGCATACTGCGAAGCAGTGTGCTGCACGTGACGCGCCACCGCGAAGCGGTTTAACTCTGCGTCACTCCTTAATCCCCCGAAGGGGCATTCCCTAAGCCGTATCTTCAGGCAATATGTGCCAGACAGATTGATAGCGAACGACTGCAGTTTTGTGCCGAAACGCGGCGACCCGAAGTGAGAACTCTCTTTTCGAACCAGAGGGTCGTCCGTATGTTTCGGTACAAAACAAAGGCAGTGAGCGTAATCTGGCTGCACATATTGCCTGAAGATCGGCATACTGCAAATCCCGCTTCGCGGGACAGCTTTCTTACGAAAGCTGCCAGGTCGGTTTGAAAAAATCTGAAAGATTTTTTCAAACCTCAAAGCAGCTTCCGCCTACAAATTCCCTGCAGATTGAATTCTTCGGCAGGGCTTCGGTGGAGATTCCAAGGAAGTACTGCAGGAATTTTAAAAGCCGTAAAGCCTCCTGATAATCCGGATCCTCCTTTTTAATCGTGAAAAGAAGGGGCTCCGCATACTGCTTCAATGCGGAAAGCTCGTATATCAGGGCGGAATTGAACATTGCATCCGCGCTCTCCTGGAAGGGGAAGATGTTCCTCTCTTCACCCCGCCTCACGGAAGCCCACATTCCCAGAGTCCTCTGGGCATTTGCGCCCCTTGTCCTGAAGTCCCGTACCAGGCGCCTTATGAGCCTGCCGTCGGTAGTCGGTATCCTGTTATGGTCATCGATATTCAAGGTGGTAAGAGCGGATATATATATCTTATACTTGTAATCCGCCGAAAGAGTATATGAAAGCTTGTCATTCAGGCCATGGATACCCTCGATAACAAGAACGTCTTCCTTCCCCATTGTCAGGAAATTACCCTTGTATTCCCGCTCTCCCGTGATGAAGTTATAACGGGGCATATCAACGGTCTTTCCCTTCAGGAGGTCTGTCATATTCTGATTAAACACCTCGATATCTATAGCCTCCAGGCACTCGAAATCCATTTTCCCCTCACTGTCGAGAGGTGTTTCCTCCCGCGGGACAAAATAATTGTCAAGGCCGATCGGATGCGGCTTCATTCCGAAGGCCGCAAGCTGTATGGAAAGCCTGTGGGAAAATGAGGTCTTTCCCGAGGAGGAAGGCCCTGCTATCATAACAAACCTTTTCTTTTCCTTCACGATCTCCCTTGCGATCTCCGATATCCTGCTCTCCTGAAGAGCCTCCTGGACAAGGATGATGTCATTAATCCTGCCCTCGGAGATCTTGTCATTCAGCTCTCCAACGGTCTCAATACGCATGATCTCATTCCATTTGGTGGCCTTCATCATGGTATTAAAAAGCTTCGGTGAATTTGAAACAGGAGAGACCTCCGTGGGTTTAAGCCTTTTCGGAAGCTGGAGGATCAGCCCCTCATCATATTTCACCAGGTCAAAGTATTTAACATAGCCGGCTGAGGGCACCATGAAGCCGTAGTAATAATCCCTGAATTCATCTATGGAATATATATTTACCGAAGAGCTCATACGGTAATGGAAGAGCCTCTCCTTGTCCTTCATATCATATTCCCTGCAGAGTGCCCGCACCTCTTCTATGGGGAAGCTCTTCTTATTTATTTTCACATCCCTTTCGACAACGTCCAGCATGCGTTTTTTCACACGCTCCACAAGAGCGTCGTCAAGGATAAAATCGCCCTTGAGCGAGATATAATAGCCGTCTCCTATGGAAAATTCAACCTTGACCCTTTCAAGGCTGTCTTCAAGCTCATTATAAAGGGATTTGATAAGGATCATACAGGCGCTTCTTTTGTAAGCCTTGTGTCCGCTGTGTCCGGAAAGGGTTTCAAAATCCTGTATCTCGGTATCCTCCTTAACGGTGTGGAAAAGCTCCTTTAATTTGTGATCCCTGACTGCAAGGACTATCGGATACTCATAATCCTTCTGAAAGTCCTTCGCTATATCGAAAAGAGACGTACCCCTAGGATACTCATATTCCTTTCCCTTGACAGTTACCTTAACCTTGTCCATGTTCACCTCTTATCACACCGTATGAAACGGTTCCTTCACTTCCTCAGTAAAAATCCTCAGCTCCGGGATATTCTTCCCAAACCATTCCTCCATATCCCGGATAAACAGCTTTTCTATGCCGTAGTGACCCGCATCTATTACCGACAGCCCCTGCAGGACGGCATCAAGACCCTGATGATGGCTGATATCTCCGGTAATATAAACATCAGCATCCTTTCCAAGGGCATAGGAGCTCTCACTTCCGCCCGAGCCCGGAAGCACCGCGGCCCGTTCCACAAGGCTGTCAGCGTCCCCGTATATCCTTACATCCGGGATATCAAAAAACTCTTTCACAAGCTCCGCACATTCCCTTAAGGTGCAGGGAGAGCTTAATGCCCCGCTCTTTCCGAGTCCCCGGGTATTCCCCTTTTCATCGGTCCTTATGCAGCAAAGCGGCTCGGTTTCCAGTAAGCCCAGTCTCTCCGCGGCAACATCGGCCATACGGCAGACATCATAGTTTGTATGCAGGGCAATATAGGAAATATCGTGTCTAATAAGCTCGATTAATCTGCGTCCCGTAAAATCATCGCCCGTGACAGATTTCATTGGCTTAAATATCATAGGATGGTGGGTAAGAAGAAGCTCTGAGCGCCTTTGTGCTGCCTCTTCAATAACATCATCCGTTGCATCAAGAGCTATAAATACTCTTTTTACTTCCTTTTCCGGTCTTCCCGCAAGAAGCCCCACATTGTCCCATTCCTCCGCCATCTCCGGAGGAGCCAGTCCGTATAGTTTACATAATATATCGCGGCACTTCATTTTGTTCTCCTTTACTATCCGGGAAAACACCGGTGCTGGATTCTTTGCATCTCAGAATGACATAGTGCTTGCCCTTATCGTCCGCCGTTTTTTCCTCAAGGATTAAAAAACCCCTCATCCTTAAGCCTTCCCTGCACTCTTCAATAAGAGACTGCGGGGAGAGTATCCAAGTATCTGCCCTCTTTCTTATTTCCCAGGGTGTCTCATCCAGGATCCTTAAAATAAGCGGTCCGCCCATACCGGTTATTATCACTGTATCCGGAAATCCTGCCCTGATCTGTCCTCCCTCAATATATTCCGGGAGTTTTTTCAAGCCGTCGGACAGTACGAGCGCACACTTATCAGAAAGACCGTATTTTTCCGTGTTCTCCCCGGCTCTTAAAAGAGGTCCCCTGTTCTTGTCCAGAAGATAGGCAAAATCCGAGATACCGCTTTTCAACAGATAGTGGGGTAGAAGACCATGGTCACAGCCCACATCCGCAATGACCGAGCCCCTTTCCACAAAGGACGCCGCCGCCAGAAGCCTTTCCGGAAGGTTCTTCATCAGTCAAGATAATCCTTTAATTTCCTGCTCCTGCTGGGATGGCGGAGCTTACGGAGTGCCTTTGCCTCTATCTGCCTTATCCTTTCACGGGTAACGCTGAATACACGCCCTACCTCCTCAAGGGTACGGGCCCTGCCGTCGTCCAGTCCGAAGCGGAGGCGGAGAACCTTCTGCTCACGCTCCGTAAGTGTTTCGAGAACCTCCTCCAGCTGCTCCTTTAATAAAGTAAATGCGGCAGCATCCGCAGGTACGGGCACCTGATCGTCCTGTATGAAATCACCGAGATGGCTGTCCTCCTCTTCACCTATGGGAGTTTCCAGGGAAACAGGCTCCTGGCTGATCTTCAGGATTTCACGCACCCTTTCGACAGGCATATTCATAGCCTCCGCTATCTCATCCGGGGTCGGCTCACGGCCAAGCTCCTGGAGGAGCTGTCTGGAAACACGGATAAGCTTGTTTATGGTTTCCACCATATGAACAGGGATACGTATGGTCCTGGCCTGATCGGCAATCGCACGGGTTATGGCCTGACGTATCCACCAGGTGGCATAGGTTGAAAATTTGAAGCCCTTCCTGTAATCAAATTTCTCAACAGCCTTGATAAGACCCAGATTTCCCTCCTGAATAAGGTCAAGGAAAAGCATGCCCCGTCCGACATATCTCTTTGCAATGGAAACCACGAGACGAAGGTTCGCCTCCGCCAGCTTTTTCTTTGCATCCTCGTCCCCGAGCTCCATCCGCTTTGCAAGCTCTATCTCCTCCTCGGCTGTAAGAAGAGGGACTTTACCGATCTCCTTTAAGTACATCCTGACCGGATCCTCAATGGATACGGAATCCGGAACGGAAAGATCGATATTCTCCACATCCGGAACCTCTTCATCATCCTCGTCGTCAAGATTCGGCTCCTCGTCATCCTCATCGGGCTCATTGATCTTTAAAAATTCCAGATTGTTCTGCTCCAGGGTCTCCAGTATTCTGTCATACTGCTCCTCATTAAGGGCAAAACCGCTGAAAAAATCCGCGACCTCCTTATCCTCCAGAACCCCCTTTTTCTTTTTCCCGAGCTCGATAAGCTCCTTAAGCTTTTCCTCAAATTGTGCCTGTGTGTCCTCTGCCATGTTCTTCCCTTTCTTTAACTGTTTATTGTATGCTTATCCTGACCCTTGTAAGCTTTTCCAGCACCTTTTTTTCCTTGATGGTGCGGCTTATGGGGTCATCCTCATCTTCAAAGCTCTGCCTCTTTAAGCTCTCCTTCTTTATCCTGATGATCAGATCCGTAAGTGCCTGTTCCTTTTCTGTATTCGATAGTCCCGGTTCGAGTCCCGTGTCAAATATCTCTGCGGCGAGTCTCTGTTCCTCCGGCTCCCGGAAAAGTCCCACTATGCTTCCGACCTTCAGCTCATTACTCTCTATCTGCTTAAAAAGCTCCTCCGCACATATCCTCATCATTCCCTCGGAAAAGTCATCAGCTTCGATATATGGCTTCACAGCGGGATACACCCTGTCGGGGTCATCGCTGATATAGGTTAAGAGAAGCTTCTCAGCTTCGTTTAGGCCGCTTTTTTCAGAGCTTTTTTTCCTTTCGCTCCTTATGCCTGTACTCAGTGATCCTCTTATCTCACCGGGGTCAAGGTCTACAAGCCTTGAGCTCTCAACCGCCCGTTTCAGCATTCCGCTGTCCATCATATACTCCGCGGCCAGAGCCTCCGTAAAATTATTCCTCTCAAGCTCATCTTCCACAAGGGAAAGTCTCCTTGCCATTTTCTGCTGGAAGAGGGTTCTTTCCCCGGGATCACTTAAATCGTGCTCTCTCTGCATAACGTGTATCTCAAAGCTAAGGCTCTGCTCGGCGGAATCGATCCTCTTCTGAAATTCATCCCTTCCCAGGGCTTTGATGAATTCATCCGGATCCTTATAGGGCTCGAGGTGTATTATCCTTGCATTAATGCCTGCCGACTTCAGTATGGGTATGGCTCGTAATGCCGCCCTTACCCCCGCGCTGTCCGAATCGTACGTGAGTCTCACATCCTCCGTATACCGCCTTAGGATCTTTGCATGCTCACCGGTAAAAGCTGTTCCGAGACTTGCCACCGCCTCCGTGAATCCTGCCTGATGAAGACTTATCACATCCATATAGCCCTCGCAGGCGATGAGATAGCCCTTCCTGCTTTTCCTGGCCTCATTAAGACCGTACAGATTCCGGCTCTTGTCAAAAACAACGGTCTCCGGAGAGTTCAGGTATTTCGGCTCTCCGTTCCCCATGACCCTTCCCCCGAAGCCGATTACGTGATTGCCCGCATCCATTATGGGAAACATCACCCTGTTAAAGAATCTGTCCCTTATGCCCTTTTTTTCATCGGCATAAACAAGACCCGCTGCATTTATCTCGCTGTCCGAATACCCCTTTTCCTTAAGAAAGGTGCAGACCTCATTATGCTTTCCTGCGTACCCGAGGCCGAAGGAGCGCATGATCTCCGGCTTCAGCCCCCTCCCGGCAAAATACTCCATACCGCTTTTCCCGTCGGGAGAACGAAGTTTTTTATAATAGAATAATGCCGCATCCTTAAGGACTGACAATATACGATCCCTCTCCCTCTGACGTATCCTGTTCTCTTCAGATACCGATTCCTCCGGAAGAGTGATCCCGGCTCTGTCTGCCAGTGTCTTTACAGCCTCCGAAAAAGTCAGGTTGTCGTATTCCATCAAAAAGGAAAAAACATCTCCCCCGGCACCGCAGCCGAAGCAGTGATAAATCTGCTTTGATGGCACCACAGAAAAGGACGGGGTCTTTTCGTTATGAAAGGGACAGAGACCCTTGTAGCCGGATCCTGACCGTTTGAGCCTGACCACCCGTCCCACCACATCCACTATGTCACTGTTTAATCGTACTTCCTCTATTATCTCGTCCGGATAAAACATTTCTTATATCATTTCAGTGTCCAGGGATAAGGTATATACATATCCTCGTACAGTCCAATGGCATATCTGTCAGTCATGGAAGAAATATAATCACTGACTATTCGTTCCTTTTTTTCACCCTTTTCTTCGATCAGGATAATGTATTCCTCCGGCATTTCATCCGGATTCTCCGTAAAAAAGGCATACAGTGTCTCTATGAGCTTTTCCGCCTTCCCTTCCTGGCTCTTGGCTGTTTTGTTCGTATAAACATTCTCAAACATCCACTGCCTCAGGTCCATCAGGGCATTAAAAACCGGATCGCTTAAGCGTATCTCTCCGGTACCGTAGCTCTCCCTGATCATATCGGTGATAAAGGTATCAAGCCTCTCACCCAGGGTCTCCCCGGCAATCTCCGCGATATGCTCCGGCACCCTGTCATCGGGAAGGATCCCTGCCCTTACCGCGTCATCCAGGTCGTGATGCATATACGCTATCTTGTCGGAAAGCCTCACCACCTGTCCCTCCAGGGTTTCGGGCTTTCTCTGCATCCCGTGGTTTCTGAT
>CADCQV010000231.1 GCA_902803625.1 uncultured Lachnospiraceae bacterium | reverse complement strand
CAACTTCCGTGTCGTAGTAGCAGCACAGAAGCAGCTTTTCCATCTCCTCCTGTGAAGGCTGACGGGGATTTGAACCCGTGCAGGCGTCAAGGATAGCATTAGCGGCTATATCGTGAAGCCTCTCCTTGAATACCTCTTCCGGTACAAAGCCCTGCTCCGTAGGGAAGCTGTCTGCGCCGTAGTTCTTTATGCAGTGAGGGATATTAAGGTCATCATTCATACCCCTTAAGTACTTGATAAGAAGCTTAACCTTCTCATCATCATTGCTTCCGCCGAGACCCATATAATCAGCGATCACGCCGTAGCGCTTCTTTGCGGTCTCATCCTTTGCATTAAAGGCGATGACCTTGGGAAGATACATAGCGTTTGCGGCACCGTGGATAATGTGTGCGCCGTGATCGTCAAAGGCTGCTCCGGTCTTATGAGCCATGGAGTGAACGATACCGAGCAGTGCGTTGGAGAAAGCCATTCCTGCAAGACACTGTGCGTCATGCATCACATCCCTTGCATTCATATCGTCATTGTAGCTCTTTACGAGATTTCCCTGGATAAGCTCGATAGCGTGTATCGCAAGTGAATCCGCATAAGCACTGTTTGCTGTTGATACATAAGCCTCTATCGCATGGGTTATGGCATCCATTCCCGTATGGGCAACAAGCTTCTTCGGCATGGTGTGTGCAAGCTCAGGATCAACAATAGCTATATCGGGAGTGATCTCAAAGTCAGCTATGGGATACTTGATACCCTTCTTGTAATCGGTGATTATGGAAAAAGCAGTAACCTCGGTGGCAGTTCCGGAGGTAGATGAGATAGCGCAGAAATGAGCCTTTTTCCTAAGCTCCGGGATACCGAAGATCTTGCACATATCTTCAAAGGTGCAGTCAGGATACTCATATTTGATCCACATGGCCTTTGCTGCATCAATGGGAGATCCTCCTCCGATGGCAACGATCCAGTCGGGTCCGAATTCCTGCATTGCTGCTGCGCCCTTCATAACCGTGTCAACAGACGGATCAGGCTCTATGCCTTCGAAAATGCTGACTTCCATTCCGGCTTCCTTAAGGTAGCTTTCAGCCTTGTCAAGGAAACCATTCCTTTTCATGGAGCCGCCGCCGACACAGATCATTGCCTTCTTTCCCTTAAGAGTCTTAAGGGTTTCCAGTGCGCCCTTGCCATGATAAATATCTCTGGGTAACGTAAAACGAGCCATTAATAATTCCTCCTTAATAATGGTATTGGTGACGCCGGAGCTCGAAACACCCGGCTCACGTTAAGAATTTAACAAATCTTTGCCCATTATACACGAGGAAGCAAATATAATCAACTGAAAAATGGAAAAAATGTTAAATTAATAACAATGAAGGACTGCCCGGTCATTCTGAGGGCGAAGCCCGAAGAATCTTTTCATCCGCTGGGAAAGATCCTTCGCTATCGCTCAGGATGACAATTGCTGTTCTGAACTTTTCTGTCATTCTGAGGGCGCCCTTTGTCATTCTGAGGGCGCAGCCCGAAGAATCTTTTACTCAGTGCCTGGGATGTGCCTGATTGTAGACTTCCTTAAGATGGTTTTTCGTCATATTTGCATAGACCTGGGTCGTTGAAATATCGGAATGACCCAGCATTTCCTGAACTGATTTCAGATCGGCGCCGTTTTCCACAAGATGCGCCGCGAAGCTGTGTCTTAAGGTATGAGGCGTGATATCCGCTTCAATGCCTGCCTTCTTCGCGTAATATTTTATAAGCTTCCAGAAGCCCTGTCTGGACATGGGAACTCCGGAGCAGTTCACAAAAAGCGCAGTCTCCTCCTTATTCTCCACCATAACCTCCCTGGAATGTGCAAGATACTTAAGAAGTGCCTGCTTTGCCTCATTTCCGAAGGGAATGATCCTCTCCCTGTCATCATCATGGCACTCCACATATCCCATGGCGAGATTGAGATCCGTTGTTCTTAAGGTTATTAGCTCAGTAACCCTCATTCCCGTAGCATAGAGAAGCTCAAGCATCGCCTTATCACGGAGATCCTTCGGTGTATCCCCCGAGGGCTGGTCAAGAAGCTTGATGACCTCAACAGTTGTAAGTATCTCCGGAGCCTTCTTAATGATCTTCGGAGCCTTAAGATTCTCAGCAGGATTCTTCTCCATCCTGCCTTCTTTTACAAAATAATGGAAAAATGCCTTCATAGAAGCGACGTTTCTGGATACTGTCGCAGGTGTAAAGCCGTTTTTTTCGAGATAGAGAAGATATGCCGTCATATCCTGCTCGGAAACCTTCAGTGCATCCTCCACTCCTCTTTCTGACAAAAAACGGACCATCTTTAAGAGATCTCTCTTGTATGAGAGCTGCGTGTTTTCAGAAGATTTTTTGATATTATGTAAATAATTTATGAACTCAGTAACCTGCTCTTCCATGTATCCCCGTAACCTCTCTCCCAGGTTTCCGACTTTCTGTCAAAAACCACTTCAGTCATTATATAGGGGATTTTCATCAATTGCAATCCTTGTATTTCCCTGTTTTAAGCCATTTTTCACCCACTTTTCAAAAAAAATCACAACATGTCGTTCGAGTATACATAATACTGTCTAGATGTTGTGATTAAAAAAATTTTTATTATTTTTTTATTTTATGTTAAGTAATTATCTGCCCAAAAATAAGTGGAGCTGAACGGACTTGAACCGTCGACCTCCTGCATGCCATGCAGGCGTTCTCCCAACTGAACTACAGCCCCGTGAAACAATACAGGAATAATACTACAGAAATCAACTATTTGCAAGATATGCCCGATAACATAACAGGATAAGCGCATCGGCGTAGCCCGCTACACCTCCTTCCTTCTCTTGCATACGAAAATCATCCGGCGAATTAGTTTTGAAACGAACGTGTCAATACACCAGGGATCGCAGCGTTAGGCATACCAAATAGCTGGAAAGTGCTTTGGAGTATGCCGGGGATAGCAGTGTACGGCATAACAAATGGCTGGAAAGTGCTTTGGAGTATGCCGGAGATCGCGGCTGTCTAGGTAAAGCTTGTTCCTCGATCAGGCTTCAACAGCCTGTTCACGTCCCGGAGTTCCGACCGGGTTGAGCGTTGTCTCCGTATTCTGTTTGCCATTTATCCCCACCTCCTTTCAAAGCATAAAAAAAACACCTGCCGAAGCAGATGCCTTTGCAAGAATTGATGTAATAAAAAACTAATAAAGCCAGTTCCCCTTGAGCTGTGGAATTATGGTATGAAGTAGCTTTCCGGCGTCCAGCGTACTGTCAACAGAGCT
>CADCQV010000230.1 GCA_902803625.1 uncultured Lachnospiraceae bacterium | reverse complement strand
GAAATAACCGTCGCCCAGCGCTTCGTCGAGAGCTGCTCCCTCGTCAAAGCAGTTCACCCTCTCACCGTCAAAGTTCCTCTCGTTATCATTAAAATCCCCCTTAAAGGGAAGCCTGTCATCGGAATAAACGGTGATCGGCAGCTTGTAATCAGGATATGGATAATAAAATCTGTAATCATAACCCGCAGCATGGAAGAGGCGCATAAGACCGGCCCTTGAAAAGGTCCTCACACCGCCTCCATGGGTATAACCTTCGATACCGTCATAGTATCTGCCGGTGTGATCCTCCCTGCAGCCAGCAAAATATTTCATGCCGTACTTATTCTCTATGGCGATCACTATCTGCCCCCCTGTATTAAGATGGGAAGAGAGAAGATTCAGAAATTCATGATAAGGATTTATTGCATCGATGTAGAGATGAGCGTATTCCAGAACCCCGATCAGAAGAATATAGTCATACTTTTCCTTAAGCTTCTTTTCTATATCCTGGAAATTGCCGACCCTGATATCTATATTGTTATACTGCCGGTTCCTGTATGCATTGATCCGGCTCCTTCTGTAGCTTAATTCTATACAGGTCACAGACCCGGCGTGCTTTGCGAGAGTCCCGGTTACCGCACCGCAGCCCGCTCCGATCTCCAGCACCTTCTGATCCTCACTTATCGGGAAAAAGTCGATTATGTTTCCCCTCAGATGGGAAAGGTGGTATAGAGCGCTCCAGCTTTCCGTAAGCGCAATAAGTCTGTTAAACTCGGGCTCGGTATGCTCCTTTACGATTTCCAGGAGCTTTTCCTCCGCTGCCCCCTCGGAATAGAGATCCTCTCCGCTGTAGTCCGAAAGATCCAGGGTCACTCCCCCGATCTTCTCAATCGTTCCGCTCATGGCTCTTCTCCACTGTTGTTTCCATTCCCATATCAAAAAATCCCGTTGTATCCTTTGAAGAAATACAGTTAATGCTGAAAATGTCGTACATCCTGTTATAAACCGTGAATTCTCCGTTCCTGTAGCCCACCAGTCCCAGAGATACCAGATACTCCCCGCCCTGAAGACACATATCCTGGGTAAAGGTGGCAGTCAGTATATCCCCCTTTTCCGGCTCACCGGTGCTTATCTTTTCAAACATGGTGTTTGTACCGCATATCTCCACACCCATCCTGTTTTTGAAGGAAACAGCGATTATGGGCTCACTGATCTTTTCGTGGAAAAGACACCTGACCCTTATGGAAAAGCTGTCTCCCTTTATTATCGTATTGGTGATCTCCCCGCTGTTATCTATGCAGCAGAAATCCGTGATATCCGCAAGACCGTTCCCGTAGGTGTCTGCGGAGGGATTAATGCTCATCCTGTCCTTCCAGAGCTTTTTCCCTTCTGAGGATGACCGGTCTTTATTCCGGTTAAAGCTGTTTTCCTCAGACGGTGTACTGTCAAGCTGATGCACCAGCACCTTCTTATACATATCGATTATCTCTTTCGGAGCGCCCTCGCCTATCTTTCTGCCTCTGTCAAGGAGCACCACCCTGTCGCAGTATTTACTGATACTGGAAAGATCATGGCTTACAAAAAGGATGGTTTTCCCTGCCTTCTTAAATTCCTCGAATTTGTGATAGCATTTGTTCTGGAAGAAAACATCCCCTACGGAAAGTGCCTCATCAACGATAAGTATCTCGGGATCTATATTTATGGCCACTGCAAAGGCAAGGCGTACAAACATACCGCTTGAATAGGTTTTGACCTGCTGATAAACAAAGTCTCCTATGTCCGCAAAGTCAAGTATGTCCTGAAGCTTTGCGTCTATCTCGGCCTTCGAAAAACCTATCATTGTGCCGTTCAGATAGATATTCTCTATGCCGGTAAACTCCATATTGAAGCCGGCTCCAAGCTCCAGCAGCGCCGATATCCTTCCGTTTATCTCCACATTACCGGAGCTGGGATTCAGAACCCCGGTTATGATCTTCAGCATGGTGGATTTGCCGGATCCGTTGGTTCCGATTATGCCCACGGTCTCACCCTTATTAACGGACAGCGAAACATCGCGGAGGGCATAGTGCTCATGATAAAGCTTCTTCCTGGTGAGCCCCAGAGCGTCCCGCACCCTGTCCCTCCTGTGGTCATAGAGCTTATACATTTTATGAAGATGATCGACTTTAATTACTGTTTCCATTTATATTGATAATATTAACCCCGGCTTTGGATCAGAGAACATCCGCAAAATGTATCTTCAGCCTCTTAAAGACAATGGCTCCGGTCAAAAACATAACTGCAGTGAAGATCCAGAAATACGCGGTGGAATAAAAATGCTCGAAAAACCACATATTATCGAGAAACGACATCCTGTAGCCGTCCACAACGTAGTATACCGGATTCAGCTTGAAAAGTACCTGCAGCGGTCTCGGCAGCGCCTCAATATGCCACATTATGGGAGTGATCCAGACCCCCACCTGCAGAGCAATGCCTATGATCTGGCCCAGATCCCTGAAAAACACGACTATGGAACAGGTCACATAGCTCATTCCGAGAACCAGAAGGAAAATACACATTGTAAAATAAGGGAGCTGCAGCCAGTAAATGCTGGGATAATACCCGCAGAGTATCATAAGGAGTCCTGCCACTAAGGTCAGGAAAACGTGGATAAAAAGCGAGCTTATTACCTTGATGATGGGAAGTATGCTGATCTTGAAAACAACCTTCTTCACCAGATACTGGTAGGATAAAAGAGCACTGGTTCCCTGTCCGAGTGCATCCGAAAAGAAAAACCAGGGGGTTATCCCGGCAATAAGCCACAGCACAAAGGGATAGGAGGTCTCCCCGGTGATATCCGACCTTGCCCCTACGGAAAAAACAAACCAGTAAACCAGCACTGTCACCACAGGCTGTACAAAGGCCCAGAGTATCCCGAGATAAGAGCCCGCATACTTTGCACGGAAGTCATTCTTTGCGAGCTTCCAGATAAGCTCCCTGTTCTGATAGAGTTCGATAGGCAGGCTCACTATCCTGTCATACATTAGTATGAAGCCTATCAGTGCGGCATCTATCATACAGCAGGAGATGATCTTTTTCAGGATCTCCTGCAGCGGATCAGCCAGTGCATTCGTATGGAGTATTATATAAGCATTCCATATGGCTGTTATGACCACCACAGCCCATATGACCTTCTTTTTCTCCCTGCTCATAATCCCTTTTCCGCCACCTGTTCCGGATAGTTACCTGTTGGCTCTGTAATCGGAGAAGTCCTGCCAGTTCCTGTCACGTTCGTTGATATTATAGTCCTCCGGTCTTATCTCCGACGGCCATTCAATACCGATCTCCGGGTCATTGAATTTAAGTCCTCCGTCATCACCCGCATGATAAAAATCATCACATTTGTAACAGAATTCCGCAATGTCGGAAAGCACCAGAAAGCCATGTGCAAAGCCCCTCGGTATAAACAGCATTTTCTTGTTCTCCTCGGAAAGCTCGGCTCCGAACCACTTCCCGAAGGTCTTTGATCCCTCTCTCAGATCCACCGCAACATCAAAAACCCGTCCTCTTATGACGCGTACCAGCTTCGCCTGGGGGAAGTTCTTCTGAAAATGCATTCCCCTTAAAACCCCTTTGGTGGAGGAGGACTGGTTATCCTGTACAAATTCACAGTCTATACCCGCTTCAATAAACTGATCCTTCCTGTAGGTCTCTGAAAAATAACCTCTCTCATCTCCGAAAACCTGCGGCGTGATAAGCTTTATCCCCTCTATTTCACAGGTTTCAACCTTTATCTGTCCCATCCGGTAAATTCTCCTTTCCATATGTATATGTCATCCTGGGCGTTCCTCTTGTCATCCTGGGCGTTCCTCTTGTCATCCTGAGCGTCAGCGAAGGATCCTTACAGTGAAACATTCAGATTCAGATCCACATACCCCTCTATGCCGTCCACATGCCCCTTTGAGGAATACTGCCACATATCATACCTGGCATTATAGGTTGGTCTCACAGCCTTATACTGTGCAAGCCACAGTGGGAATTCTTCCAGCTCCCCGGCGTAGATATGATTATGGAGCCAGTTTTTATTTGCATAATATCCCGCTCTGTAACCCGCATTTTCCAGGGTCTCTATAAAGGCCCTGATATTTCTGGTCCTCTGCTCCCTGTTTACGAGATCCCCTCTTCCTCCCGAGGATTCCACATCAAGGAAAACCGGCAGGGAAAGCTCCTCTTTTGAGACCAGGGTTCGTACCATGCTGGCTTCCTCTATGGCTTCCGTCTCATCTAATGCCTGGGTAAAGAAATACACTCCGATCTTCAGTCCCGCATCCTTTGCACCCTTAAGGTTTCTTTCAAAATACGGGTCCTCCACCAGCGCACCGGTGCTTGATCCCCTGTAGCCCATACGTATGATCACGTATTCTATGCCGGCATCCCTGACTCTTCCCCAGTCTATGTCCTTATTGTATTTTGAAACATCTATTCCGACAGTGCCTTTTTCCAGGTCTATCTCCCCGGCTTCCAGAAGCTTTCCGTCGTCAAACTCTCCGAGTTCTGCCGTGTCCTCGGCATCCGCATCAACCTCTTCCTCGGTCTTAATAAGGGTTCTTATGTAGTCGACCACCTGATAGCTGATGCCGCTCCTCACTGTAACGGAGCTCGCGCTGTCAGGGGTTATAAAGCCATGCCGTGGCTTCAGCTGTACCGTATATTTCCCGCTTCCGAGATCCGCCGCAGTGATCATCCCGTCCCTGTCGCTGTCCTCGTATTCGGCGCTTCTGCCGTCCTTTGAGATCTCTGCCCTGAAGGGGACTCCCTTGATAAGCTCTCCTTCAGCGGTGGTTATCATGATCTTTATATCCCGGTTTACGGATGACAGGAGAAGATTTACATCTGTCCACCTGTCCTTATTATCCTCCTTTTCCGGGTGTTCCTCCCGGGGACTCTCCGGCTTTATCTTTCCTACATCAGTGCTCTTCAGATCCCTGTAGCCGTCATCTGTACCGCGTTGCGCTCCGTATTTTTCTTCATCCGGCGGCTCTGTCCCTATAGTATCCTTACTCTGTTCAAAGATATTCAGCAAAAGCACAAAGAAAGCGGCCACAACCAGAAAAGCGGCTGCGACCGCAATTATCCTGAACTTCTTAAACCCCATTTGCAACGTCTACCAGATACTGGCCGTATGCGGTTTTTATAAGAGGCTCCGAAAGCTTCAAAAGCTGCTCGCGGCTTATGAAGCCTCTCTTAAAGGCTATCTCTTCGATACAGGAAATATAGAGTCCCTGTCTCTTCTGGAAGGCGGCTACAAAATCCGCCGCATCGAGCAGTGAATCATGGCTTCCCGTATCAAGCCAGGCAAAGCCCCGTCCCAGCGTTTCCACGAAAAGATCCCCGCGGTTTAGGTACTCATTATTAACGGTGGTGATCTCAAGCTCCCCCCTTGCGGAAGGCTTCACATTCCGGGCGATCTCCACCACGTCATTATCATAGAAATAAAGTCCCGGAACCGCATATTTTGATTTCGGATGTTCCGGCTTTTCCTCTATGGAAACCGCCCTTCCATCCTTATCAAATTCCACCACTCCGTATTCCTTCGGGTTCTTTACATAGTATCCGAAGATTGTTGCTCCCTTTTCCCTCTCTGCCGCCGTTTTCAATACTCTTGAAAAATCGTGGCCGTAGAAGATATTGTCTCCGAGAACCATTGCTACCCGGTCATTCCCGATGAAATCCGCACCTATGATAAAGGCCTCGGCAAGACCGTTCGGATGCTCCTGAACCTTGTAGGAAAAGCTTAAGCCGAGCTCCGATCCGTCCCCGAAGAGCTCTTTGAAGGAAGGCAGATCCCTCGGAGTCGAAATGATCAGTATATCCCTTATCCCTGCCAGCATCAGGGCAGAAAGGGGATAGTAGATCATAGGCTTGTCATACACCGGCATCATCTGCTTCGAAACCGCTTTTGTAAGGGGGTAGAGACGGGTTCCACTGCCTCCTGCAAGTATTATACCTTTCATTTACTTTACTCCTTTTTTTGATTCTTCGCTTCGCTCAGAATGACAATCCTACCTGTCATCCTGAGCACCAGCCCTCCCTGTCATCCTGAGGAGCGAAGCGACGAAGGATCTTCCTCACCGTCCTTCATACATCTTCTCATAATATGACTGGTAATCACCGCTCGTCACATGAGCCATCCACTCCTCATGGGACAGATACCATTTCACGGTCTTTTTTATCCCGTCCTTAAAAGCAGTCTCCGGCTCCCAGGACAGCTCCTTCCTTATCTTGTCCGG
>CADCQV010000229.1 GCA_902803625.1 uncultured Lachnospiraceae bacterium | reverse complement strand
AGCGGTTCTGTACCAGGCTCTGCTTTCAGGGTCATAATCGGCAGGGGGTTCCCATTCTGTCCCGTCAAAAAATTCTCCCCGGAATAATCCGTATATGCCGGTGAAATCGTTTTCAAACTGGCTTTTCCTGTTTATGGTCTGCTGAACGAGAAAAGCCTTTATCTTATCCGAAGGAGTACCGTCTTTTAACATCATATCCACGGTGTCTGCAGTGGTCCAAAGGGAAGATTCCAAAGCGGTAAGATAATTTTCCAGGTATTTGGCGGTGGAGTCCGCCTGTTCCTGCCCGGCACCGTAGATACGTTCAACGGAAGCGCCAAAAAGCGTTTTTGCATTATACGCTACCGTAAAGGCCATCATTATAAGCGTTATCAGAAGGGTAAAAACGAGATTGAACCGGCTTCCTCTTTTTTCGATGTTACCGTCTGCATCATTTCTTTTCCGGCTTCTGAAAGCAACTATGGTTACGACGGACAGGATAGTGAGCACTATAAAAACGGAAATAGTAAAGAGGATCATCGCGATGACGGTGCCGGCGTATCCTGTATCACCTTCGCCGGGAAATGAGTCTCTCACATTTGTAGAGAGAAAAAAACCTGCAGCGCAGCCGCCGACGATGATCAGGGAGACCAGAGCCTGCAGCAGTATCTGGAATCTTAATTCATAGGTATTTTTTTTGTCACCGGAGAGTCCCTGAGCCGAAATATCACTTCTCATTCCTTTTGGAAAGAGTAAAAGAGGAATATAGCTTAAAAAGACGAAATAATAATACGGACTAAGGGAACTTCCTTCCCATGTATTCATATCGAAGTACATCACGCCGCTCTGGAATATTATGAACAGAGAGATAAGAGCGCTGAGATGCGGAAAATGCGCTCCGTTCTTACGGTTCTTAAACCAGAAAGCGATCGCTCTCAGCGTAATGAACAGGGTTAAGGAGAGACCTGCGCACTGTACGAGGGAGTTTACGACTTCCCCTGAAGGGTTATATACGAAAAACAAACAGATATTTATTGGAATGGGGAGAAGCATGATGGGGTGGAAAAACTTTTTTGTAGCCGGATTACGGTGAGTGATAAGGAGGATATACAGGAAGAGACAGGATATATTCCAGCCGAAACTTGCGATAGTTGATCCGTATTCCGGATTTGAGCGCATTACCAGAAGATATAAGGTCCAGTAAAAATCACTCATCAGGCATGAAAGATAGAACAGGGATAGATAAAGCCATCCCCGCCGGGGTGTTTCTATATAGCGGAAAAGACTGCTTAGCAGTCCGATGATGGAAACAAGCAGCGATATACTGTTTTCTACTACAGCTATTCCCATAATAATCTTATCCGGAATCATCCTATACCCGATATTAAACCTTTTTGTTATTATATAGGAATTATCAGATTCTGTCATATAGGGATATATTGGCCGGCTATGTGTGGGTGTTGGAGTCGGGCGGAATCGCCCCCCCAGAGTCGCATAGAAATAGCCAAAATGGGTCGAAAAGAAATAGCCAATGCGACAACCCTACTCCTTTCTTTTTAAGATTGGGTCTTAGCTATCTTTATCGGATCCCCAGCTGATAATGCTATGGTTTCACACTGCTTTCCCCGGTAACTGTTACCCTTTATCATAAATACCGTTGCCACATCAAAGATCCGATCCAATGAACATAGTAAGGATGAATCCTCGCTGAAATACTCACCCCATTTATCCGGACCCTTGTTGCTTGTAAATATAAGCGTATTAGGTCCTTCCTTATTGTAGCGACGGTCAATGACATCAAAGAACATCCGGGTATTCTCTTTATCAAATACACACCTTCCAACCTCGTCTATAAGAAGACGATAGATACCGCCCGTATGTCATCGTCTGAAAGACTGTCCTTTATTGCAAGCTAGGCCACTTCCTTCGCACAAATGTCTAGATTAAGGTATCTGGCATCCGCCTGTATCTTTTCGTATAGTGAATCACTCATCTCGCAGCCCTCCCTCGAAATTATATCTCTCGAAATCCTAATCATACTGGGGAGAGTCTGCCTGCTGTACCCCTAGGGGGTTAATCTCCCCCGACCCTAACAATAGTAAGCGAAATTATTTATTTCGTTTACTATAACAAAAAATAAGAAGGTTCTCCTGCTGTTGAATTATGACTTTGTCTCTAACTCGCCAAAACGCTCCTTGTATTTTTTAAGCTCTGCTTCAGCATTATCTGCGCGTGCTTCAGCCTTATCTGCACGTTCGCGTTCATGTTCGGTGTTCCGGCGCTCTTCCTCCCGGCCTTCCTTCCTGCCTTCCTCCCGGCCTTCTTTTCTGCCTTCCTCCCGGCCTTCCTCGCGCAGTCCTTCCTCATAGACTTTTTCATCAAAGCTTGAAAGCATTTCCAGCATAAACGATGACCTCTCTTCCGATAAGACATCCCTAAGGACATTGTTGTTGATACATTCCCTGACTGCCTCGTCCACAGCTCTTTCGGCGGGCATTTTTCTGCCCTTTCTCCTTACGGTATCCACAAATATGCTGTATTCCTTAAGAGGCTTGCAGGCTTCAAGCAGCTTCTCATTCTTTCCGAGGTTGATATTCATAACCGTAGCTGTAAATTCAAATTCATCTCCATGCCCCGGATCGATGAAAGCATCCGACAGCTTAAGCTTCTTTACCTCGGGATAATCGTCTGTACCATTATAGAAAACAATATACTGCGGGGTTGGGATTTTCACAAGT
>CADCQV010000228.1 GCA_902803625.1 uncultured Lachnospiraceae bacterium | reverse complement strand
TCATTTGTATATTTGATTATCATTGCCGCCATATGCCGCCTGAAAGGAGATTTATCAAAATGATGATTCGCAGTGCAGCAGCAGAGGATGCCCGGAATATTCTGGAGATATACGCTTTTTATGTGAAAAATACAGCGATTTCATTTGAATATGAAGTTCCTTCTGTGGAGGAATTCAGGGATCGTATTATAAATACGACAAAAAAATATCCATATATTGTTATAGAAGAGGATGGCGTGATAAAAGGTTATGCATACGCCGGAGTATTTAAGGGAAGGGCGGCCTATGATCATTGCTGTGAAGTGACGATTTATCTGGATCGCGGTTCAAAGGGAAAAGGATATGGCAGAGCCCTGTATGAAGCTTTGGAAGAGAAATTGCGGAAGAGGGGAATAATCAATCTGTATGCCTGCATCGCGGATCCGATCTCAGAAGATGAATATCTGACACGAAACAGCGAACAATTTCATAAGCATATGGGATATACCAAAGTGGGAGAATTTCATAAGTGTGGATATAAGTTTGGACGTCTGTATAACATGATCTGGATGGAGAAGATTATCTGAGTCATCGGGGACGGTTCTCTTGACTTCCTTGACAAATCAAACCCGGCACAATATAATTGGGAACTGTTCCCAAATTCAAAAAGAGAAAAACCATGGATCAAAGGTCTAAATACAGAACTAAACAGCGGAAGCTCCTGCTTGAGTATTTTGAGACGATTCCCGGAGTTCATTTTACCGCGGCTGATATATGTGAGTATTTCAGGGAGAAGGGTGCACCGATAGGCCAGTCTACCGTATATCGTCAGCTGGAGAGCCTTGTTGATGAAGGGATGCTTAATAAATACATCATTGATGGCAATACTCCCGCATGCTTTGAATATACCGGAAGAGATGAGCACAAGGATGAAGAAAAGTGTTTTCATTGCAAATGTGAGAAATGCGGAGAGCTTATACATCTTCATTGTGATGAGATCGCCCGGATAAAGGATCATCTGTACGAGGAACACCGTTTCAGGCTTGATCCTATGCGTACTGTGTTTTACGGGCTGTGTGAAAAATGTACCTTAGAGAGTGAACAAGGATAAAGGGAGAGCAGACGGCAGTGCGAGAATGCCCTTCGGCATATGGGAAGCGGGGAAATAGCGAAGATAATCGTATTAATTCCTTTCTTAGCCGTTCCCGCAGCAGCATTTCTTTCAGAAGAACTGCTGAGAGCGGAGACACCTGTCATTTTAAAGGTCCGTCTTAATAATTGAACAATCTCCAGGATGGTTTTTGCCATACCGTTTGGACCGGAAGTGCGTCCATGCTGAAAAAAGCAAAGATATGAAAATACGGAGGTTAATCGTGAAAAAATATATTTCTATAATGCTTGCGGTCATGCTGATGATCGTATGTTTGTCTGCCTGCGGTAACGGAAGAGAAGCTGCAGCCGGGGGAAGCGATAAAATACAGATAGTAACTACCATTTTTCCGGAGTATGACTGGGTAAAGAATGTTCTGGGAGAAAATCCGGCTGGGGCCGAGGTAACCATGCTCCTTGACAACGGTGTTGATCTGCACAGCTACCAGCCCACTGCGGAAGATATAATGAAGATATCTACCTGTGATCTTTTTATCTATGTGGGCGGCGAATCCGACGAATGGGTGGAAGAGGCATTGAAGGAGGTCACAAATAAGGATATGATCGTTATCAATCTGTTGGAGGAACTCGGTGATGCCGTTAAGGAAGAAGAAGTCGTAGAGGGAATGCAGGAGGAAGAGCATGAACACGGCGACGGGGATCTTGAAGAGGAAGAACACGAGGATGAGGATCACCATGAGGAGGAAGTTGAATTTGATGAGCATGTATGGCTCTCCCTCAGGAATTCATCGGTTCTTATTCAGAGCATTTCGGATGCATTATGTAAGGTAGATCCCGCCAACGCGGATACTTATAACAAAAATGCTTCTGCATACAGGGATAAACTTAATGAACTGGACTCCAAATTCCAGACAGCGGTATCAAAAGCATCCGTTGATACCCTTCTTTTCGGGGACCGTTTTCCCTTCAGATATTTGGTGGATGATTACGGATTGTCCTATTATGCGGCATTTGTAGGCTGTTCTGCTGAAACAGAGGCCAGTTTTGAGACGATCGCGTATCTCGCACAGAAGGTTGATGATCTCGGGCTTCATTCGGTACTTACCATAGAGGGAACAGATCATCGTATTGCAGAGACTATAGTAGAGAATACGAAGGAGAAAAACCAGCAGATCCTCACTATGGACTCTATGCAGTCAACAACATCAAAGGATGTGGCCGCCGGCGCTGCATACCTTTCTATTATGGAGAAGGATCTGGAGGTTCTGACTGAAGCGCTCAAATAAGAGAGGTTAGCGTTAAATGAGGAAAAAAATCAGCCTGGTCGTATTTTGTCTTATGATCTTTTTTGCAGTCCCGGCCTGCAGTAATGAGGCGGGGGTCTCAAGGGCTGCCGCCGGTCAGTCTAAGGGGGTCAGTGATGTTTTAGAAGCCGGGATGGCCGGGGCAGATGCGGAAAAAGCCGGGGTGGATGAGGCCCCGGCGGAATCAGACAGCGCGGATATCACAGATCCGGAGTCAAAAGCTGCCGCTTCTGAAGGTGTAGACGTGGATCTGACTGCCCTTTCAAGTACTATGGTTTATTCCGAGGTCTACAATATGATGGTGGAGCCGGAAAGCTATGTGGGAAAGACGGTAAAGATGGACGGTACATTTTCGGTGTACTATGACGAACCCACGGAAGAATACTATTTTGCCTGCATCATTCAGGATGCCACAGCCTGCTGCGCTCAGGGGATAGAGTTTGAACTGACCGATGAGTATAAATACCCCGACGATTACCCCGAGGAAGGGGGAAATGTCTGTGTAGTGGGAGTCTTTGACACGTATAAGGAGAACGATAGTACATACTGTACCTTACGGAACGCAAGGCTGGTATGAGCCCAATGACAGTATATGACACCTTCTCCGTTATGTCGTTTACTCAGTAAACAGCGGAGTGGAATAGTACCTGTCGCCGCTGTCGGGAAGCAGTGCGACTATCACCTTTCCGGAGTTTTCCGGCCTCTTTGCAAGCTCGATCGCTCCGTAAAGAGCGGCACCGGAGGAGATCCCGACCGAGATGCCTTCCTTTTTCGCAAGGAGCTTTGCCGTTTCAAAGGCTGCGGCTGAAGGAGCCTTAAATACTTCATCGTAAACCTCGGTATTTAAGACATCGGGGATGAATCCGGCACCGATACCCTGGATCTTGTGTGAGCCTGCCCTGCCCTCGGAAAGAACAGGCGAATCTTCGGGCTCGAGAGCTACTACCTTTATGTCCGGGTTCTGCTCCTTTAAGTATTCACCGGTGCCAGTGACGGTTCCGCCTGTACCGACTCCGGCAATGAAGATGTCCACCTTTCCGTCGGTATCCTTCCATATCTCCGGACCCGTGGTGGCCTTGTGGACCGCCGGATTTGCAGGATTCACGAACTGGCCGGGAATGAAGCCTCCCGGAATCTCTTTTGCCAGCTCCTCTGCCTTTGCAATGGCACCCTTCATACCCTTTGCGCCTTCCGTGAGAACAAGCTCCGCACCGTAGGCCTTTAAGATATTACGTCTCTCCACACTCATGGTCTCAGGCATGGTGAGAATGATACGGTAGCCCTTTGCTGCAGCAATGGCGGCCAGTCCTATGCCTGTATTTCCGCTGGTGGGCTCAATGATGACCGAGCCCTCCTTAAGGAGACCCTTTTCCTCGGCGTCTTCTATCATAGCCTTTGCGATCCTGTCCTTGACGCTTCCGGCGGGATTAAAGTATTCCAGCTTCGCAAGTACCGTAGCCTTCAGATCCAGCTCCCGTTCGATATTTGTCACCTCCACCAGAGGAGTGTTTCCGATAAGTTCCAGTGTTCCCTTATAGATATTTGACATAGCCTGTACCTTCTTTCTGATCATAGTAGTAACGATTTTGGATAAAAATTATCATAACTCACCTACGGTGTCAATAGGTAAATACACAGCCTTGCACAGAACAAAGAATTATGCTATATTCTTTAATGTTCTGTGTCGCAGTAAAGAGCTGTGACGAAGGACGCCGGCGTGGCGGAACTGGCAGACGCCCGGGACTTAAAATCCCGTGGGAAGTGATTCCCGTACCGGTTCGATTCCGGTCGCCGGCACTTATGAAATATGACGTACTTATAATAGGAGCAGGACCAGGTGGTATCTTCTCCGCATACGAACTTATCAATAAAAACAGCGGCCTCAAGGTGGCTGTTTTTGATGCAGGCCACAGTCTGGAAAACAGGAAGTGCCCCATTGACGGTGAAAAGATTAAGAGCTGCATTCATTGTGACAGCTGTTCGATAATGCAGGGCTTCGGTGGAGCAGGTGCTTTTTCTGACGGCAAATACAATATCACCAATGATTTCGGCGGTACACTTTATGAGCATATAGGCAGGAAAAAGGCTCTGGAGCTTATGAATTACGTGGATAAGATAAACCTTAGCCACGGAGGAGAGGGAACCAGGCTTTATTCTACCGCGGGAACCGCTTTCAAGAAAAAGTGTATGCAGAACCGTCTGCATCTTCTGGATGCATCGGTGAGACATCTCGGAACGGATATCAATTACATCGTTCTGGAAAAGCTTTATGCTGAAATGAAGTCAAAGGTGGATTTCTATTTTGATACCAAGGTAGAGAAAATAGAGGTTTTGGGAGCCGACAGGGAGAAGACCTCTGAAGAAGAGACGATAGAAGAGAAGATAAATTCGGACGGCTACCGCATTTATTTCAGCGGCAGCGCGAAAAAGACATTTGCGGAGGGCTTCGTTGACGGTGACGGCTGTATCATTTCCGTCGGAAGGAGCGGCTCCAAGTGGATGGAATCCGTATGCGAGAGCCTGAAGATAAAGACCCTTTCCAACAGGGTGGATATCGGAGTCAGGGTAGAGCTTCCGGCGGAGATCTTTTCTGCCATTACGGACGAGCTTTACGAAGGAAAGATAGTTTACAGGACACAGCTGTATGAGGATAAGGTCAGAACCTTCTGTATGAATCCCCATGGCATAGTTGTCAGTGAGAATACAAACGGGATCGTTACGGTTAACGGCCACAGCTTCGAGGACGAGAGCAAGAAAACAGATAATACGAACTTTGCCCTGCTTGTTGCAAAGCACTTCACCGCGCCGTTTAAGGACAGCAACGGATACGGCGAGAGTATAGCAAGGCTCTCAAACATGCTTGGCGGAGGTGTTATCCTCCAGCGTCTGGGTGATCTGGAAAGAGGCCGGAGAACGAATCAGAAGAGGGTTGATGAAAGCTTTGTGCGTCCGACATTGAAGGCTACACCGGGAGACTTAAGTCTTGTACTTCCGAAGCGTATCCTGGACTCCATCATAGAAATGCTCCACGCACTTGACAATGTGGCACCCGGCACCGCAAATGAGGATACTCTGATCTACGGTGTGGAGGTCAAGTTCTACAATATGGAGGTGCTTCTGGATGAGAATCTGGAAACGGATTACAGAAACCTCTTTGTGATAGGAGACGGAAGCGGTGTGACCCACTCGCTCTCACATGCTTCGGCCAGCGGGATTTACGTAGCGGATCTTTTGCTGGAGCGCTGAGCGCATCCGTGCCCCTTAAAGATCCTTAGCATCGCTCAGGATCCCAATAATTCCCTGATCTTTTCACATATCTCGTCATAGGAAGCGAGGAAGCTTCCCTGTATCATTTCCTTTGAACCGCCGCCTCTGCCGTTAAGGGCTTTATTCAGAGCCGGGGCGAGGCTTTTCAGGTCAAAATCTTTACTTGCGATTACATAGCGGAAGGATGGCTCTTCGGTGGGAAGAGGCAGGAGGCAGACTGAAACGGATGCTTTTTTGCTTTCTTTCAGCTTTTCACAGAGCTTTCTGAGCTCTGTTCCGTCCAGGAGGTCTTCTCTTGTGATGATGATGCCGTCCTTTTCCTTAAGCTCATTGACCCTCAGATCAAAATAGCGGTTGTTCAGCCGGGCGATACGCGCAGATTTTTCGGCAGATTCACTCAGAATGTGCTTTACGGCAGCAGTGACTTCATGAGGCTTTACGGACAGCAGATTCTTGATTTCCGTATTGCTGTCAAGCTTTGCTTCATAATCCATAAGTGCCTTTTCTCCGCAGACCATTTCGATCCGCACTCCGCCCTTATAATTGATAAGGGACAAAAGCTTTATCATCCCGATCTCTCCGGTACATCTGACGTGAAGTCCGCAGCATGCACAGAGATCCGTTTCTCCGATCTCCACAAGCCGCACCTTGCCGGACAGCTCCTTTTTACTTCTGTAGTCTGTATTCTCCAGGCTTTCCCCATCCGGATAAATTATGTTAACCGGAATATCGTTCCAGACAACGGCATTTGCCTTACGTTCTATATCCATTGCCTGCTCCCAGCTAAGCTCTCCCGAGATATCTATGGTTATCACATCGGACATATGAAAACCTACGTTCTCGTACCCGAAGTTTTTTTTGATAAGGCCGGAAACGATATGCTCCCCGCTGTGGTTCTGCATCAGGGAAAAGCGGTAATCCCGGTCGATCACCTGATGTACCTTTGTTCCGGGAACCAATGGGGTATCCGTGTAGTGCAGCACCCGGTCCGAGGCGTCACGGCGGACATCGATAACCTCTATTTCTGTTCCGTCCGGCAACCTCAAGACTCCCCTGTCTGCAGGCTGTCCTCCGCCCTCAGGATAAAACACGGTATCGTCAAAAACGATCCCATAACCCTTCCCGGAGGCATCGCAGCTTATGACCACCGCGTCCGATTCTTTTCTGTACGGATCCATATAAAATAATTCATTAAATTCCATGTTGTCCGATCCTCTGTCCTTTTTGAAAACCAAGGCGATTTTACCAAAAAGACAGATTTAATTAAAGCTTTTTTTAGAAATGCGGGACCTTACGGCTGTATTTTGTCTGTACAAAAGCCGATATATATTATGGATAGAGGTGGATCGTTTTTTCTGCACAAGGAGGTGAGGAAGATGATCATGATGACACAGTATTCGCCATATCCGACGGTAAGGTACACACCGCCGATGAATGTGGTGGCAGCGGTAAGTGTGGCAGCCAGATCCTCTCCCGACAATGAATTTGAGGAGAGGCTGAGATCAAAAAAGAAACAGGAGGTGAAAAGACAGGCAAAGAAAAGATTACCGGACAGAGACACTTATGAACATGCTTTACCCGAACAGGAAGATATGTACGCAATGGAAAGGGCAGAAAAACTATTATGGTAAATGAAACTTCATAACAGGCGGTTGACACGAGACATTAGCTCCGGGTCAGCCGCTTTTCTATTCTCTTGAGATCAGTAATCCACCTTCATCAGACAGAGCCCCTGCGGAGCT
Organism: uncultured Lachnospiraceae bacterium; assembly: GCA_902803625.1. Lineage (GTDB taxonomy): Bacteria > Bacillota > Clostridia > Lachnospirales > Lachnospiraceae > NK4A144. The sequence goes on along the minus strand of CADCQV010000228.1, from coordinate 3,723 downwards.
GCCGTGGGGCCGGCATTTTTTCTCTCCTTTGAATCTATTATCCCTTCAATGTCCCGGGGGCTTATTTCACCGAATCCGACGGAGATAAGGGTTCCCGTCATGATACGCACCATATTCTGCAAAAACCCGTTTCCGTGAAAGTACAGGCGGATATATGAGCCGCTTTCCTCGATATTAATGGTATCCACAACCCTTACGGTTGATTTTTTCATTTTGGGATTGCCGCAGAAAGCCTTATAATCATGCATTCCCGTCATATATACGGCAGCCTCGCGCATAAGGTCAGGATCGGGCTTTTTCTCCAGCACCGTCACATATCTTCTGTCAAAAACAGGCTTTCCCTTCCCGTACCACAGAGTGTACCTGTAGGTCTTTCCCTTCGCCTTGAAACGGCTGTGAAATCTGTCTGCGGCTATACGCACGTCATTTATGCTGATATCATCCGGCAGGTATTCATTCATATACGCCTGTATCTCCTCCGGACTATTCTCCGTATCGAGAAGCACATTGCATACCATTGCCCTGGCGTGGACACCGGCATCCGTGCGTCCCGCGCCGATCACCGTCACACCCTCTTCTCCGGAAAGACCAAGCATACGGTTAAGCACGTTTTCCAGCTTTCCCTGTATAGTCATTTCCGTACCCGGCTGGTGCTCCCAGCCATAGTATCTGCTGCCGTCATAGCTCACGGTCATTTTGTAGTTCAGCCTGCTCATAGGACTATGATATACTATATCTATGCGACTTGCAAAGATAGATGGATTAAGGGGTCTTACGCTTATAAGCATGGTGCTGTACCACGCATTGTGGGATGTGGTTTTTATCTTCGGTGGAGATATTCCCTGGTACGACCGGACACCGGGCTTTATCTGGCAGCAGAGTATTTGCTGGACCTTTATACTTCTGTCGGGGTTTTCCGTAGGGCTGGGGAAAAGGCGTCTTAGACGGGGGATCACGGTATTCTTATGTGGAGCGGTCATTTCTGCCGCGACCCTTGTGTTTATGCCGGAGAATGCTGTCCGCTTTGGAATACTTACATTTATGGGATCCGCGATGCTTCTTATGATACCGGTTGAGAGACTCCTCGGATCCCCCGGAAGGGCAGGGTCAGCTGCACTTCTGATCGTAAGCCTTCTCTTATTCCTGCTGACGAGGAGGATAAACAGCGGATATTTGCTTAATTTCCGGATTCCGGATGCCTGGTATGCAAACGATCTGACGGCATTTCTGGGTTTTCCTCCGGCTTACTTCTTTTCCACGGATTATTTTCCGCTTATTCCATGGTTTTTTCTGTATCTGGCGGGATATGGGATTTATGGGATAATGTCCGGTGAACGCGGGAACACCGGGATAAAAGCCTTCCTAATAGAGGGAAGCTGCCCGCCGCTTGAGTTTATAGGGCGCCATACACTTATAATATATATGCTACACCAGCCGGTGATCTACGGGCTGTTGACGGTTACAGAAAGGATCCTTCGCTGATGCCCGGGATGACAATAGAACGTCAGGAATGGCATTGTAACGTCTGGGATGACAATAAGAAACTCTTGGAAAAAGGTGACAAAATGAAAGAGAAAAAACAGGGTGGTATCATCCTTTTGCTATCCATTATCCTTGGGGCCTTTTCGGGGCTCGTGATCTGGTGCTTTTTGAAGGCGGTTGCGGTATGTACAGACTATGTGTGGGAAAAGCTGCCTGAAATGACACGCTTTTCATATCTCCCGCTTATCCTCTGTACAGCCGGCGGTCTCATTGCCGGCATCATACACAAAAAATACGGAGAATATCCGGAGGAACTGGCTGTAGTCGCGGCAAAGATAAAAAAGGACAAGTACTACGACTACCGGAATATAGGTGCCATGCTTTTTTCGGCGTTCATCCCTCTGGTCTTCGGGGCAAGTGTTGGTCCCGAGGCCGGACTTACCGGTATCATCGCCGCTCTGTGTTATTGGGTTGGAGATAATGTGAGCTATGCAAAGAAGAATGCAAAGGTTTTTTCCGAGATGGGAGAGGCAGTGACTCTGGGACAGCTTTTCAGATCGCCCTTATTCGGCATTCTGGCTGTGGAGGAGGTTAAAGCCGGAGAGGGCGATGAAGCCAGGGAGTTCCTTCAGAGAGGGGAGAAGCTTTTATACTACGGATTGTCAACTGCAGCGGGTTTCTTTGTGATAAAAGCTCTGGATCACATATTCGGAAAGGCTATGGAGGGCTTCCCAAGCTTTGACAGTGTGAGTCTCTCATCAGTTGATTATGTCCTTATCGTCCTCTATGTATCTGTCGGGATACTCCTCTTTCTGTTTTATGAAAAAAGTGAAGCACTTATAAAGAAGCTGTCGGCTGTGGTTCCGGTTATTGCAAGGGAGAGCCTCTGCGGGCTTTTGATAGGCATTGTGAGCCTGTTTCTTCCGATAGTCCTGTTCTCCGGAGAGGAGGAAATGTCTAATCTTATGCAGGAGCCGGGAGCCTTTGCGCCGTTATTTCTGGCCGCAGTATGCCTGATAAAGATGCTTATGACGGCATTTTGCATATGCTTTGGGATGAAGGGAGGACATTTCTTCCCTGTGATCTTTGCCTGCACTTTAATGGGCTACGGCCTTTCCGGCCTTATCTTCCCAGGTCAGACGGAGCACGCGGTATTTGCAGCGGGAATCATTGCGGCGGCAATGCTTGGCGCCCAGTTGAAGAAGCCTTTGACGGTAGCGGTTCTCCTTCTTTTATGCTTCCCGGTCAGTATTATTTTCTGGCTGTTCTTAAGTGCTGCGGCCGGGAGCTTTGTTGTAACGAGGCTGGGCAGAAGGGAAGGGGAAGACACTTAGAAAGATTCTTCGCTTCGCTCAGAATGACAAATAAAGGCTCAGAATGACAAATAAAGGCTAATGAAAAATAAAGGCTCGGAATGGCTTTGAAAGGCTCGGAATGACAAAGAAAAGGACGGAGATATTTCACTCCGTCCTCTTTTGATCATTTCACCGGCTTCTCAATATTTAGCTTTTTGTCAATAAAGCCCTGTGTATATCAAAGTGAAGGGCCTGCCGCAACAAGTGCCTTGCCTGCGTCGTTTCCTTCATACTTCTTGAAGTTCTTGATGAACCTTCCTGCCAGATCCTTTGCCTTTTCTTCCCACTCGGAAGCATTTGCATAGGTGTCTCTGGGATCCAGGATGCCGGGGTCAACCCCGGGAAGCTCCGTGGGAACCTCGAAATCGAAGTAAGGGATCTTCTTTGTGGGCGCCTTCAGCACATCGCCGTTAAGGATGGCATCGATGATACCACGGGTATCCTTGATGGAGATTCTCTTGCCTGTGCCGTTCCAGCCTGTGTTAACAAGATAAGCCTTTGCGCCGCTCTTTTCCATTCTCTTAACCAGCTCTTCACCGTACTTTGTGGGATGGAGCTCCAGGAATGCCTGTCCGAAGCAGGCTGAGAATGTAGGTGTAGGCTCGGTTATTCCGCGCTCTGTTCCTGCACGCTTTGCAGTGAAGCCGGACAGGAAGTAGTACTTTGTCTGCTCGGGTGTAAGGATGGATACAGGAGGAAGTACTCCGAAAGCATCTGCAGAAAGGAAGATAACGTTCTCAGCTGCAGGACCCGATGAGATCTTGTTTACATTCTTTGCGATCTTCTCGATATGCTCGATAGGATAAGAAACACGGGTATTCTCTGTTACTGACTTGTCAGCGAAGTCAATCTTTCCGTTAGCATCAACGGTAACGTTCTCAAGAAG
>CADCQV010000227.1 GCA_902803625.1 uncultured Lachnospiraceae bacterium | reverse complement strand
TAATACCATTTCCACGGCATCATAGTCCATACCGGGAATAAATTCTCTTAAAGCCGCATAGGCATCCTCCAGTTCCTCCCGGGGCATAAGCTCTCTCTCATCATCTTCATTTTTTTCGGAAAGCCCATGAAGCTTTTCCTTATACTCCCTGTATTTCCGTAAAAGCGGGTCGGTATTTGCATCAATAAAGTCAAGATCGCCGCTCTTTCCGGCATCCTCCAGAGCGCGGGCCATTTCCGAAAGCTCACCTGCCCCTATGATCCTGGCCGAGCTCTTAAGGGCGTGCACCTTTATGGTGTACATCTCAATATCCCCGGCGGAGCGGGCATTTTCTATTGTCTCCGCGTTGTCGGAAAGAGTGTCGTAAAAGGTCCTAAGGGAATTCAAAAATGAATCCGCTCCTCCGCAGAACCTTATTCCGTCCTTAACGGAAATACCCTCTGTTTCATTAAGCCAGGCCATATTATCCGGCAGGACTTCCTCTGCTTCCGGGGCATCCCCTTCCTCCGGCTCTTCCAGTATATCAGAGGGCAGATATTTCTTTATGGTCTTTTCTATCTTGTCGGCTTCAACAGGCTTTGCTAGATAATCCTGAAAGCCTGCCTCCCTGTAAAAGTCCTTTCCGCTGGTGGCTGCATTCGCAGTAAGTGCTATGACCGGAAGCTCCGGAAAATCCTTTCTGATCCCGGCACAGGTCTGGATTCCGTCCATTTCAGGCATCATATGATCCAGAAGCACCAGATGGAAGGACTGCTCCTTCAGCTTCTCAAGACACTCCTTTCCGCTCGTTGCGGTAGTGAGTTTCAGCTTCGTTCTCTTCAAGAGTCCCTTTATCACCTGCAGGTTCATATCGTTGTCATCCACAACAAGTACCCTGCCCTCCGGTGCAATGAACTCGGGAAGATATTTACTCTTTTCAGTGTCGGGGCTGCTCTCCGTGTATTCCCCTATGCCCTCACCGTCTATGATCTCCTGCTCCGCGCTGAAGTAGAAGGTAGAACCTTCCCCGTATATACTGTCACACTTAAGCTCTCCACCCATAAGCTGGACAAAGTGTCTCGAGATATCAAGTCCCAGGCCGGTACCCTGAACCGCACTGTTTCTTTCCTCATCAACTCTTTCGAAAGCAGAGAAGAGCTTCTCCATATCCTCCGGCTTTACTCCTATACCGGTGTCCTTAACGGCAAAGTGCAAAAGGCACTTATTCCCATTCCTTTCCTCCACCCTTACCGAAAGGGTAAATCCGCCCTTTTCCGTATACTTCACGGCGTTTGTAAGGAGATTCAAAACCACCTGCTTGATCTTTCCCGCATCTCCCCGGAGCTTTTTCGGAAGCTCCTTATCAATATCCGTTTCAAAGGTAAGATCCTTTTCATTGCTCTTCACCCTTATCATTGTGGTAAGGGATCTTAAAAACTCAAGTGTGTCATAGTCCTGGAGCACCAGATTCATCTTGCCGGACTCGATCTTTGAAAGATCCAGAACATCATTCACAAGTCCAAGCAGGAGCTCGGATGCCCGTTTTATATCCTTTGCATAACCTCGTACCGATTTACTGTAGTCCTCGGGAACATTTTCCGTATCCTCTCGGAGTATCATCTCATCCATTCCCATAATGGTATTTATGGGAGTTCTTATCTCATGGGACATATTGGCGAAGAATCTGGACTTTGCACTATTTGCCCGGTCGGCCTCATCCTTGGCTATCCTTATCTCCTCATACTGTCTCCTGATAATGGTGCTCTGCATAAATCTCCAAACCAGGAACCCTACCAGAAGAGCCCCGAGGACAGCAAGAAGGATCCGTACAAAGAGAAGCTCCATGATCCTTGGATTTTTGTAGATCATAAAAATCTCGTCCCTGAGGACAGATCCGTCATTATTATTTAATATCTGTATATGAAGCTTATAATGCCCGTATGGAAGATTGGTATATTCAAGGTATCCCAGCCCCCTCTGGAAAGAGGTGAGACCTTCGTCATCTGCTCCCTCAAGGAAAATATGTATGGTGGGATTCGAAAGGGTGAAATTCAGGATCGCTGCCTTTATCTGAATACGTCCGGTGGTAGGGGGCAGGATAAAGACTCCTCTTTCGTCCGGAATCACCTCCTTATCCTCACAGAGAATATATTCCACATCGATATTGCAGTCCTTATCCACATAATCATAGCCCTTGGTCCTTATTTCCCTGACGCCGTCGCTGCAGCAGAGTAAAAGCCTGTCGCCGGAGTCAAGCGGGAGATTCCAGGAATTGGCGGTTAACGTGGTATTGAAGCCCCTGGTATAGTCCAGGAGATTATATCTGTAATCTCCGTTTGAAATAAGATCATCAACATTGACAACATAGATGCCGGCGCTGGATGATACCCAGGCCTCATTTTCGGGAGTTATAAAGATATCATAGTTATTGTTGTAGGGAAAGGCATCCAGTCTTCTGATCGATTTTCCGTCATCATAATAGATGGAATCACTGGTAACATAAAAGTACCCGCCCTCATAGGGGACTATCCTGAGTACCACCAGTGTTCCGAGGCCCTCTTCCCTGCCTATATTATCTACTACCTTATCATCCTCTATGATATAGATCCCGCTTCCGTCACTGCCGGCCAGTATCCGTCCGTCCTTATCCTGAACCATTGAAAGGATCTGCGGCGTAGAGAGTCCGTCCTCCGCTCCCAGGGTCTTCACGACCCTGTCACCCTCTATGTAATTAAGACCCGTATTGCTGGCAACAAGTATGCGTCCGTCGGAGAGCTCCATACTGTAGCGGAATCTTCCGCCGAGAGTTCC
>CADCQV010000226.1 GCA_902803625.1 uncultured Lachnospiraceae bacterium | reverse complement strand
CCCGACTCGGTCCGCGCTAAACGCGTGCCACTGGCACGCAGCGCCCCTCGCCGGGGTGGCATCCCACATCTCCGATGTGGGATATGCGTTGCTGGCGCTCAGGATGACAAGGATCTTCAAAGCCTGCGGTAAAAGGAAATCAGGAAAGGAACAAAGCATTATATGAATTATGATAAGATAAAGGACAGCTATGAGCTTCTGGAGGAACGTGAGATCACGGATCTTCATTCAAAAGGCATAAGGCTCAGGCACAGAAAAAGCGGGGCGAGATTCATGCTCCTTGAAAATGATGATAAGAATAAGGTCTTTTACATTGGCTTCAGAACCCCTCCAATGGACAGCACGGGTACACCCCACATTCTGGAGCACTCCGTTCTCTGCGGCTCTGATAAATTCCCCGTAAAGGATCCTTTTATCGAGCTGGCAAAAGGCTCCTTAAATACCTTCCTTAATGCGATGACCTATCCCGACAAGACGGTCTATCCTGTTGCCAGCACCAACAATAAGGATTTCAGAAATCTTGTTGACGTATATATGGATGCCGTGCTCCACCCGAATATCTATAAAAGGGAGGAGATCTTTAAGCAGGAGGGCTGGCACTATGAGATGGATTCGATAGACGGGGAAATAAGATATAACGGCGTGGTATATAACGAAATGAAGGGCGCCTATTCATCCCCGGATGATGTGCTGTCGAGAGAAGTGCTCAAATCCTTGTTTCCGAACACCCGTTATGCTTACGATTCCGGCGGAGATCCGGAGCATATTCCGGATTTGACCTATGAAAGGTTCAAGGAGCTTCACAGGAAATACTATCATCCATCAAATTCCTATATTTACCTCTACGGTGATCTGGATATGGCTGATACCCTTGATTTCCTTGATAAGGAGTACCTGTCTGACTTTAGCCTGGAGCATATTGACAGCGCTCTTGACAGACAGGAGCCCTTCGATACTCCCTGCTATATTGAAAAGAGCTATTCCATTACGGAGGATGAGGAGGAAAAGGGCAATACCTACATTTCCGTAAATTTCGTGACCGGGGACAATCTGGACCCGGAGAGCTACATTGCCTTCCAGATACTGGAATATGCCCTTCTTGACGTACCCGGGGCACCTCTTACCCAGACCATCCTGGATAAGGGCATTGGTGAGGACGTTGAGGGAAGCTATGATAACGGCGTTCTTCAGCCTTACTTTTCCGTTACGGTCAAAAAATCAGATATTGAGAAAAAAGAGCTTTTCCTTGATACCGTAAGGGAGGTGCTCTCAAATGAGGCTGAGAAGGGAATTGACAGGAAGGCTCTTCTGGCGGCCATCAATGTTTATGAATTCAGATACAGGGAAGCTGATTTCGGCTCCTACCCCAAGGGGCTCATGTACGGACTCCAGAGCCTGGACAGCTGGCTATATGATGAGGATAAGCCCTTTATCCATATCGAATCCAATGCGGTCTTTGAAAAGCTCAGAAAGAAAGCGGACAGCGGCTATTTCGAGGAGCTTATAAGGAAATATCTCCTTGAAAACAGCTTCTCATCCGTTGTGGTATTAAAGCCTGAAAGGGGGCTTACGGCAAAGAAGGAAGCGGCAGCGGCAGAAAAGCTGAAGGGTTATAAGGAAAAACTGTCGGATGACGAGATAAACAGGATAATAGAGGAAACGAAAGCGCTGAAGGCTTATCAGGATGAGCCCAGCACGGAGGAAGAGCTCCTTACAATCCCGGTGCTCGCCGTATCCGATATCGAGAAGAAGGCGGAGCCCTTCAATAATGAAGTGAAGACTTCCGGGGGAAATAAGTATCTTTTCCACGATTATTACACAAACGGTATTGAATACTTAAATATCTGCTTTAATCTTGACGGGGTTCCATCGGAGCTTATTCCCTATGCAGCGCTCTATACGGCGCTTTTAGGGCAGCTAAATACCGAAAACTACAGCTACAAGGATCTTAATAATGAGATAAATCTGAACAGCGGCGGCATTGCCTATAATATTTCAAATTTCCAGAATACGAAGGAGAGGACAAAACTCTCTAGATTCCTTGAGATCCAGGGAAGATACCTTAAGGACAAAACGGATTTTGCCTTCAGGATAATCCCCGAGATACTTTTAAGCAGTGACTTTAATGACAGGAAGCGGGTGCAGGAGGTTCTTCTGATGCTGAAGAGCAGGCTGTCGGATAAGCTTATCTCGTCGGGACACGCAACCGGTGCCGTAAGGGCTTCTGCAGGCTTTTCAAGGGGAGCTGCTTTTCAGGAGGCGACCATCGGGGTCGTGCTCTATGATATTCTGACTTCTCTTCTTAAGGATTTTGACGCTAATTTTGCGGCTCTTACCGGGAAGCTTAATAGGGTAAAGGAGCTTATCCTGACCCGGAAAAAACTTTCCTTTGACCTTACCGGGGACCGTGAGAGCCTTGAAAAGATCATGGTGATGGGCGAAAAATTTGCTTTATCCTTAAGTGAGGGTTCTGATGAAAAGGCTCCCGACACCTTTAGCACATGTAAAAAAACAGAGGGAATACGTACAGCGTCCCAGGTTCAGTATGTGGCAGAGGCCGGGAATTTTAAGGACAAGGGGCTTTTGTATTCGGGAGCCCTGAAGGTACTGAAGGTCATAATGGGCTATGATTACCTCTGGATGAATGTCAGGGTAAAGGGCGGAGCTTACGGCTGCATGAGCAGCTTTTCACGCTTTGGTGACAGTTACTTTGTTTCCTACAGGGATCCGAATCTTAAAGAAACACTTGATATTTTTAATGCTGCTTCCGACTATGTTGAGAATTTTGATGCTTCCGACAGGGATATGACAAAGTATGTGATAGGAGCCGTGTCCGTAATGGACCACCCCCTTACCCCGAGGGCAGAGGGGCAGAGAAGCAGGGCGGCCTACATTTCAGACATCAGCTATGAGGATATACAGAAGGAGCGTGATGAGGTCCTTAGCTGCAATAAGGAAAGAATCAGGGCACTTAAGCCATATATGGACTGCATCAGAAACTCGGGCTATGTCTGCGTTCTGGGCTCCGAGGAAAAGATAAACGATAATAAGGAGCTGTTCACAGAGACAAGGACTCTTAATTAATGGAAGTTGTAAAAAGAGCCGGGTATGTCACGATCATAGGACGGCCGAACGTGGGAAAATCCACACTTATGAATCATATACTGGGGATGAAGCTCGCAATAACCTCCAGAAAGCCCCAGACCACCAGAAAACGTATGCTCACGGTATATACGGAGGAACGCGGCCAGATCGTCTTCCTTGACACCCCCGGCATACACAAGGCTAAAAATAAGCTCGGGGAGTACATGGACCGGACTGCGGTGAACACACTACGTGATGTTGATCTGATACTCTGGCTCGTAGAGCCGTCCTCCTTTATCGGTGAGGGCGAAAGGGCTATTTCAAAGCTTTTAACAGATGTTAATGTACCGGTTATTCTTCTCATTAATAAGACCGATACGGTAAAAAACATCGAAATACCGGCTGTTATCGAAGCATACCGGGGTCTTTTCGGTTTTGAAAGGATAATCCCCATTTCCGCAAAGCACAATATCGGCAGGGAAGAGCTCTTGG
>CADCQV010000225.1 GCA_902803625.1 uncultured Lachnospiraceae bacterium | reverse complement strand
TCTGTCTGTCTGTCTGTCTGTCTGTCTGAAGATAGTCTTAGAATTCATACGTGTCAAGTCCTTTGTATTATATGGTTCCGGGTTCTTGTTGTTATGAGCGTCACGTTATCAGATCCGCTCCAAAAACATCCTCACATATATTTATACGTTGAAGCCAGAGAAATGGCAATCTCTTTTTTACCCAGAATTTTTCTGTATTATCATAATTACGCCTGTTTATTTGCCCTCATCAGTCAGACCTTCGGTCTGACAGCTTCTCCCAGAGGGCGAAGCCTTTCTGTTATCAAGCGTCCACGAGAGGGCGCTCGACGTCCGGGGGACGTCGGCTTAGCGCCGACCGAAGCGAAGCGGAGATCGAACCTGTTCGAGTCCGACAGGACGAGAACAAAAGAAGAGTACCCGGTTTTTTTCCGGGTACTCTTCTTTTCTTCCCGTCCACGAGAGGATTCGAACCTCCGACCTACCGCTTAGGAGGCGGTCGCTCTATCCTACTGAGCTACGTAGACATATATCTAAATATTAACTTGTATCCTTAATTTATTTCCCTCATTAGTCAGACCTGCTATCTGACAGCTTCTCCCAGAGGGCAGAGCCTTCATGTTATCATGCGTCCACGAGAGGGCGCTCGACGTCCAGGGGACGTCGGCTCAGCGCCGACCGAAGCGAAGCGGAGACCGCTCGACGTCCGGGGGACGTCGGCTTAGCGCCGACCGGAGCGGAGCGGAGACCGAACCTCCGACCTACCGCTTAGGAGGCGGTCGCTCTATCCTACTGAGCTACGTAGACATATTACAATAATGCCTTGACACAAAAAGATGATATCCGCTAGGTGAAGTTCACATGACCCTGGAGCCATATAATACCTTTGAACCTTCGACCCGGAGCCGGCTCCCCTGTCAGATCCTTTTCATTAATGCAGACGTCAAGCGTCAAGTCATTGCATTTCACAGTTATAACATAAATAGCTTCTTTGGTCAAACTATTATGCATCAGTCGACCTTCTGTGATCTCCCCAAGAACCGAATACAGATCACATTCAATTCCCCAGGGCATAAAGTAAGTATCCACAAGAGAAAGAATATCGTCCGTCCTTATCTTTTTTGAGATCGCCGTATAGGTGTCGATATCCTCCATGGTAAGATCGTCTATCGCATCCTCGTCACCATCTCTGGCTGCAGCCAGAAGCTGATGCCGGTTTTCCTCCCTGTCCTTCCCTGCAATGACCCTCACAGGATCCTTCATAAGAGGAAGAACCACTGAACCCTCAGTACTCATAGCGGCAAAGTTTACGGAAGTATTCTTTTCAGGCTTCAATCCATTGTTTCTGTGACGAAGATAATCCAACCTGTTCTGGAGATGAAAAATAAGACTTACCCCAACCTTCAGATCATCGCAGAGCCCTGCATAGGAATCCTTTTCTATATGCCGTTCAATGCTTATTTCCTCGGCAGAGCTTACATTCTGTCCGATAATATACGGATAATAATACTCATACTCAAATTCCGCATCCTCAGAATAGGTACCACAGACGGTGATCCCGAGAAGATCCGCATACTCCTTCCGGAATTCCACGGCCAACGTATCGTCGGAAGCGGAAACATACTGTCTTTCAGTCGGATTCTTTATCACATCATTGAGAATTTTTTCAAGACTCTTTCTGTTTTTTATCCCGCTGAAGCCAATGGCTCTTAAATACTTGTGCATCTTTGTTACTTATCTGTGGTCTTTCTGGCGGCTCTTTCCGCCCTTCGGGAAGCTTCTTTTATCACCCTGTCATGGTGATCCTTGGAATTCTGCAGTGTTACCGCCTGCTCCAGTGCCTCCTTCTCCTCAAAGCCCAGATCAATGGCAGACTTGCCATCCACTATCTCCTTTGTATATGTATAACACCCGTTATTCGAGTGTACGGAATTCATTAGATACCCGTTATCATCCTTGTCCAGCATGCACAGAGCAAAGCTCAGCTTTCCGCCCATCTCATGGAATGCATCATATTTTACCAGACCCATCTTCTGATAACAGCTTTGAATATTTTTCAAAAGACTGTCAATATCACGCCGGTCTCTTCTTGTTGCGGTTTTTAGATCGGAAATATCGGTAAATAAAGCTTCGAACTGATTTTCCAGACTTTTACCATCTTTTCCTTCCATAAACACTTCATATTCTTCCCTGATCTTCCTGAACCTGGTCATCTGCACAAAATGCAGAATAAAAAGAACCAGTATGAGGATCAGAAGAAAGATCACTATGTAGAAAGGATCCAGCCAGCCTAATCCAAGATAATTTAATATGTTACTCTGATTCATTATCCTGTTACTGCGCTCCTTTCAATTTTTTCACCAGCTCTTCCAGCTCTTCGGGAGAATAGTACTCTATTTCGATCCTTCCCTTTCTGCTGTCTCTGGCCTTTATACTTACCTTTGCACCAACACTTTCCCTTATCTCATCTTCGTATTTTCTGAGTATCAGATCCAGCGCCTCATTGTCCTTTTTCGCTGCTTTTTTCTTCGGAGGCTTAACGAAATCCCTTACCATTTTTTCGATTTCCCGGACCGTCATCTCTTCATCAAAGATCCGCTGAGCCATCTCATACTGTTTCTCCCCATCCGTGATAGGAAGCAAAGATCTCGCGTGCCCCTGCCGGAGCTTTCCCTCAATCACCATCTGCTGAACTCTTTGATCAAGCTTCAGTAGTCGCATTGCGTTGGTAATGGTAACTCTGTTCTTTCCTATGCGCTCTCCCAGCTCATCCTGTTTAAGGCCGTAATCGGAAAGAAGCCTCTTATATGCCTGACCCTCCTCTATCGGATTAAGCTTCTGCCTCTGAAGGTTTTCCAGAAGCTGTATCTCTACCTTCTCCTGCTCGTTGAACTCCCTTACTATGACGGGTACTTCTTTTAAGCCGGCTATCTTGGCAGCTCTCCATCTTCTCTCTCCCGCCACGATCATATAACCCCTGTCCTTTTTCTGGACAAGGAGCGGCTGGAATACCCCGTGGGTCTTTATGGAATCTGCCAGCTCATTTATTTCGTCTTCTCCGAAATCCTTTCTCGGCTGATCTGGATCCGGTTCAAGGCGGCTCAGTTTAACCCATAATATCTGATCCTTATTCTCGGTTTCAGTCTTTCTTTCGGCGTTACTTCCGACTTCCACGCTGTCGGGTATCAGTGCGTCAAGTCCTCTTCCCAGTCCTGTTTTTTTTGCCATAAAAGCTGCTTCTCCTTGATCTTATTTTTTCATTTTGCCTTCAGTACTTCCTCTGCAAGCTTTCTGTAAGCTTCTGCTCCCGCTGATTTGGCATCATATACGGTTATAGGCATACCATAGCTTGGTGCCTCGGCAAGTCTTATATTTCTCGGAATAATGGTTTTGTAAATATCTTCTCCCAGATGTTCGCTTACATTTTCTACAACCTGCTGGGAAAGGTTTGTTCTGGAATCGTACATAGTGAAAACGACTCCCTCTATTTCAAGTCTGGAATTCAGTCTTTCCCGGACCAGATTCACGGTTCGGATAAGCTGTGACAAGCCCTCCAGCGCGTAGTATTCGCACTGAATCGGAACCAGCACCGTATCCGCCGCAACAAGGGCATTAACGGTAAGAGTGCTTAGGCTCGGAGGGCAGTCTATGATAACATAGTCATACTCCTTCCTTAATGAAACAGCTTTCCTGTCTAGAATGTATTCCTTTTCCTTTGTCCCGATCAGCTCTATTTCCGCTGCTGCCAGATCCACATTTGAAGGGATAAGTGAAACAAAAGGTATCACCTCGCTTAGGATGCAGTCGTCCATTTCCGTATTTTCATCGAGAAGAAGGTCGTAAACCGTGTTCTCCGCGGCATTTTTATCTACTCCGAGACCGCTGGTGGTGTTTCCCTGAGGATCACTGTCTATTACAAGCACCTTCTTTTTCTTTTCCGCAAGACAGGCCGCCAGATTTATTGTTGTGGTTGATTTTCCCACACCACCCTTCTGATTGGCAATAGCGATAATCTTTCCCATTTGGTATCTCCTGTATTTATGTTCTCCTTTGCCGGAGTGTTTGTCTGATCCGTTCTGTCCGGATAGCTGTTTCTGCGTGCGCGAAGATGATTATAGCACAAAAGACAAATATTGTGTTACATCATTCCGTCATCAGCTTCAGAAACTTCTTCTTAAACAGTTCGTCATCGGTTACGCTTACAACTTCGAGATTGTATTCCCCTGTTTCCGGCATAGATTCATAGACGTTCCCCTCAACATAAAAGATCACCTGTCCATAGGCAGCGTCATCATTAATACAGGTTACCCCATAACACTTTTTTGCTTCTTTTACATACCCGGGCCAGGCAATGGCTGCCATTGCCAGAGCGTCCGGAAGGCCTGTATTTCGCCCAAGCTTCCTATATATCTGCGTTAATTTCGTAAGGGCCTTACTCTCATACCGCCCCATCTCATTTCCCTTTGCCATTTTGCTGAGGTCTTCATCGCTTAGGCCTGAGGTCTCATTCTGACAATCAAGCCCGACTATGGTTGCCGGAACTCCTGATCTTAGAACGGTGTCATATGCTTCCGCATCGTTGTATACGTTAAACTCCGCAACCGGTGTCGCATTCCCGGGTCCGAAGCCTGTCGTTCCCATTATCCATAAGCGCTTCACCTTCTTCATTGTATCCGGGTCCTTCTGTACTGCCATTGCAATATTTGTAAGGGGTCCAAGGCATATGATCTCTATTTCTCCCGGATTTTCTTTTACTGTGTCAAGGATATAATCCACAGCCGGCTTCTCCTGTGGTTTGACATTTGGATGGATCAGATCCTGGTCCCCCATTCCGTCCTGCCCATGAACACTGATCATTTCTTCTCTTTCCTTGAAGAGCGGTTTTTCTGTCCCAATATATACCGGCGCACTGCAGCCTCCCGTTTCAAGTGTCATGATCGCATTGTCTGCTGACTGCTTAAGAGGCACGTTTCCATAAAGAACCGTTACGCCAAGAATGTCAAGGTTCTCTGATTTTGCTGCGATTAGAAGAGCTGCTGCATCATCCGATCCGGTATCGGTGTCGATTATCACCCTGTGTTTTTCCGACTCAGTCTTTCCATTAGCCTCTGCAGCTTTACATCCGGCAAACATACAAACGGTAAGACTTAGTGCTGTTAAGAAAATAATACTCTTTTTCATTATCATAGGTTTCCCCATTTTCAACTCTTTTGTATCATAGTTAATATCATTTTATGATTCGGACGCCAAAAGTACTGAATCACTGTGTCTGCCATATCCTTACTGCTGCTTCGCCTCCCGGTCCCCTTTGTTTATTCTTTGTGACAGGTAATTATGGTATAGCTACTCGCATTAACGGTTATCACACAGCCATCAATATGTACATACCAGTTTTTTCCATGTTTTTCTGTAACTGCGTTTTTATCCAGGATCCGTTCCCTGCACCATGCCACGACATCTGTATTGCCGAGCCCCAGGTTCTTTCTGATTCTGACAGCTCCCATTTCTGTTGTATGAACTTTATCAATATTTTCGATCAGCATCTTCTTTCCCTTCCCCCTATGTGACCCAGATCCGTATCGGTTTCTTCCGCAAAGTGATGGAGCTCAGACTGGGCGAGTGTTTTTCGGACAGTTCGCCGGCGGATGGTTTGTGTGGAAAAGTTCCGGATTTGTCCCCTATCTGCCCTCGTCCGATGCAATTGTTTCACGTGAAACATTGTTGTGCGAACACAAGGTCGATACACAATATTGTTTCACGTGAAACATTCTTGTATGATGACAGATTCTTTACACAATCATGTTTCACGTGGAACAATTTGGTGCCTATGTCAGATCAAGACCACAATTATGTTTCACGTGAAACATTTACAAAGGCTCCCGTGCGGGTGTCCCGGCTTTGCGGGGATATTTCATGGGGCATTTCTTTTCCTTGTTGATGAAGATAAGGCACCTTCTGTCACCACCGGGCAGTACATACTCATTAAGTATATCAACCCTTCCACCAAGTAAGGAAATCGCATTGTCTGCCAGCGAGAGTTCTACTTTTCCATTGTCCCCTTTATATGAAATAAACCTGCCGCCGGTCTTTACAAAAGGAAGGGTAAGCTCGGAAAGTGAAGAAAGATTGGAAACCGCCCTGGACAATACCAGGTCAAATTGTTCCCTGTATTCTTCGGAATGTGCAAGATCCTCAGCCCTTCCATGAACTACCGAAATGTTTTTTAGTTCAAGGTCACTAAACACTTCCTCGAGAAATTTAAGTTTTTTCCTGACCGAATCCATAAGAACAAATTCCGTATCGGGCAAAAATATCTTTAACGGTATTCCCGGAAATCCTCCTCCCGTACCCAGATCTAAAACCCTCTGTCCGGCATAAAACTTTTGATACTTAAGAACAAAAAGGCAGTCTGCAAAATGTTTTCTCATAACCTCATCATATTCTGTTATGGCAGTGAGGTTCAGGAACCTGTTCTTCTCGGTCAAAAGAAAATAGAAGCGTTCGAGCTTTTCAAGAAACTCCGCTTTATATTCTATACCTATATCTGATAAAAGTTTTTCAAGTGTGTGATTCTTCAAATCTGCTCTTGTCCTTTGCATCGAGAAAAATTGATAAGATCTGAATGTCCGCGGGGGAGATTCCCTGTATTCTGGAAGCCTGTCCGATATTTTCCGGTCTGAATTTATTCAGCTTCTGCTGTGCTTCCAGCCTGATACCGTGTATTCGCGTGAAGTCAATATCGCCGGGTATCCTCTTTTTCTCAAGCTTCTTAAACTGTTCGACCTGCCTAAGCTCTCTTTCAAGATACCCTTTATACTTAATCTCAATATTTATCTGTTCAATAATATCCTGGGGAAGCACAGGTCTCTCAGGATCAATAGGCGCTATCTTCTCATAGGAAAGCTCGGGTCGTCTGATAATTTCCTCCAGAGAAGCACCGGTAACCAGAGGCGTACTTCCAACCGAAAGAAGAAATCCGGATATAGAAGCGGAAGCGCCAACAGTTATTCCCTTTAGTCTATCGATTTCCGAAAAGATAAGCCTCTCTTTCTCATTAAGAGCCTGAAGCTCCCCATCGGAAATAAGACCAACCTCATAGCCTTTTCTTCTTAACCTCCGGTCAGCATTATCCTGCCTTAGAAGAAGCCTGTATTCTGCACGGCTCGTCATCATCCGGTAAGGCTCAAAACCCTCCTTTGTAACAAGGTCATCGATCAAAACCCCTATATATCCTTCAGACCTGTCGATGATAAGAGGCTCCCTACCCTTGATAAACATAGCTGCATTTATACCGGCAATAAGTCCCTGTGCTGCGGCTTCTTCATAGCCGGAGCTTCCGTTACTCTGCCCTCCGGAGAAAAGGCCCTTAATATTCTTAAATTCAAGGGAATGCTTTAACTGTATCCCCTTAAAGCAGTCATATTCTATAGCATATGCATTACGGACAATATCCGCGTTTTCCAGTCCGGGAACAGAACGGTACATTCTAAGCTGGACATCCTCAGGCATAGAGCTGCTCATTCCATCCACATACCATTCATTCGTATGTATACCCTCGGGTTCAAGGAAAACCTGATGTCTTTCCTTATCCGGGAACTTCACAACCTTATCCTCTATTGAGGGACAGTATCTCGGACCCGTTCCCTCAATAACCCCGGCAAACAAAGGAGATCTGTCAAGGCTGCCCCTGATTATTTCATGGGTGGTCTCATTGGTATAGGTAAGAAAGCAGGGTACCTGTTCCTTTTGAACAGTAGAAGGATCCGTGGAAAAGGAAAAAGGCACCACCGGCACATCCCCATACTGGGGAGCCATTTTAGAAAAATCGATGGTTCTGCCATCCAATCGAGCAGGCGTCCCTGTCTTATATCTGTGTATCTCCACACCTGCCTTAATAAGAGAATCTGACAATGAATTTGCAGCCTTCAGACCGTTAGGTCCGGTATTTGTAATCGCCTCTCCACAAAGGCATCTGGCTTTCAGATAAACTCCGGTACAAAGAACAACGGTCTTTGTTATGTAAACCATTCCGGTCAGGGTCTTCACGCCCTTAACCTCTCCGTTCTCTGTAAGAAGCTCCGTTATCTCCGCCTGCTTTAGTGTAAGATTATCCTGAGCTTCAAGAACCTGACGCATACTTCGGGAATAATCCTCTTTATCAGCCTGTGCCCTAAGAGAATGCACGGCAGGTCCCTTTGAGGAATTCAGCATTTTTGACTGGATAAAGGTTTTGTCAATGTTTTTTCCCATCTCTCCGCCGAGGGCATCTATCTCACGAACAAGGTGTCCCTTGGAGCTGCCGCCTATATTGGGATTGCAGGGCATCATAGCAACACTGTTTATGCTGACCGTAAAAACTATGGTTTTTATTCCAAGCCGTGCAAGTGCGAGTCCCGCTTCACATCCCGCGTGACCGGCACCGATCACGGCTGCTTCATAATCCCTGATAAGGGTTTCCATACTGTTTCCTCTTTCATATCTTTCATAATTCGCCCCTGTCATCCAGAGGGTCAGGAAAGGTTCTTTCCGGGCGATTACTAAAAGATTTTTCGCCCGCGCCGTTTACTTTCCCATACAGAACTCTGAAAAGATCCTGTCAAAAAGATCCTCGTCCGTGCATTCACCGATAACATTACCGAGGTGGGTATATGCATCCATAAGATCTGAAGTAAAAAAATCTTCCGTCATATTATCATCAATACTGTTTATTACAAGCCCGAGACTATCCCTTGAAAGCCTAAGCTCCGTAAGCTGTCTTTCGCAGGAAACAAAAATCTCCTCATCCGTCTTCAGCTTTTCCGATAAGAACATATCACTAACGGTCTCTTTTAATTCCTTAAGCCCCATTTCCTCCGGAACGGAAAAATCAATAACCGGACAGGAAAAGTTAAAACCAAGATCACGGCCGCTTCTCAGATCCGTTTTATTTAGTAAAACAATACATTTCTTACCTAATGACATTATATGATCAAAGATCTCCGTATCCTCAGAGCTTATTTCGGAGCTTGAATCTACAGTGAACAAACAGAGGTCTGCTTTTTCAATGGTTTCTCTTGATCTCTCGACTCCTATTTTCTCAACCTTATCTCCGGTCTCCCTGATCCCGGCCGTATCTGAAAGAATAAGGGGTATCCCGTCTATCAAAACCTCGGAGGAAAGCACGTCTCTGGTGGTTCCGGGAATATCCGTTACAATTGCCCTGTCTTCCCCGGATAATAAATTGAGTATTGAGGATTTTCCCACATTCGGCTTTCCGACTATGGCAGTTTTGATACCGCTCTTCAGGATCCTCCCTGTATCGGCTCCGGACAAAAGCTCTTCTATCTCTCCGATCATTTCAAATACCTTCACTCTAAGCTTAGAAGGATATCCATCAAGGGAATAGTGCTCGGGATCATCAAGAGCCGACTCCAGGAACGCAGTTTCATGTATGATTTCATCCCTTAATTTTATGATCTTCTTATACAGTCCGCCCCTTAATAGTGACACGGCATTTTTTCTGGCGAACTCATTGGAAGAGGAAATGACATCCATCACTGCCTCAGCCTCCGTCAGATCTATTCTCCCGTTAAGAAAGGCTCTCCTTGTAAATTCCCCCGGCTCTGCAGCTCTGGCACCGTTTTTTATAATATGTGAAAGAACCCGTCTTAAGACAAAGCTGCCTCCATGACAGCTTATTTCCACAGTGTCCTCCGCTGTGTATGACCGGGGCTTTCTGAAAACAGTGATCAGAACCTCATCTATTATCTCCTTCCCGTCAGAAAAAAAACCGTACTTTACCGTATGGGAGGGCTGGCCTGAAATATCAAGCTTTTTCCCGCTCTTCGTCACTATTAGGCCGTCTATGATATTCAGAGCTTCACTTCCGGAAATCCTTATAATACCTATTCCCGAATGTCCGGGTGCCGTGGAAATGGCGGCAATTGTATCGTTTTCTCTGTTATAAAACATATTTCGATTAAGAAAAGCCGCACCCTAAAAAAGGCGCGGCTGAAAACCACTTTTCATTATTTCTTCAGAGTAATGACCACTCTCCTGAAGGGTTCATCTCCTTCGGAATGGGTAACTACATATCTGTCTCCCTGAAGGGCTGAATGGATGATCCTTCTCTCATAAGGATTCATAGGCTCCAGGGAAACCGGCCTCTTTGTCCTCTTTACCTTAAATGCCAGATTTTTGGCAAGGTTTTCCAGAGTCTTTCTTCTTCTCTCCCTGTAATCCTCGGTATCAACCTTTACCCTTATATACTCACTGGTCCCCTTATTAACGATCAGACTTGCAAGATATTGCACAGAATCCAGGGTCTGCCCCCTCTTTCCGATAAGAATCCCCATCTCAGGACCGGAAAGCTCGATATTAAGAGATCTTTCGGCGGTATTCAGGCTGATCTCGGATGAAACATCAAGCTCCATTGCCTTGAAAAGATCAGCTAAAAACTTCTTAACCCTGTTCTTTATCTCCTCCCCGTCTATCCGGCTGCCGGCGTTATCAGAAGGGGAAACCTCATCCTCAGAGCTTTTTTCTGTTTTTGCGGAGGTGAAGGAAGTCCCGGTTTCCTTAGCGCTTTCTTCCTTAATAATAGGAGCCGTATCGGTATTTTCCTTAATTTCCCTATTAACACCCTCCTTGATCCTCGCCTTTATTACTGTAGGCTTTGTATTAAAACCAAGAATGCCGGATTTTCCCATATCAACTATTTCATAATCAAGATCTGAAGCTTCTACAGAAAAATGTCTGCAGGCATCAGATAAAACACTTTCCAGTGATTTTCCCGAAAATTCTGTATATTCCATTATAATTCTCCTTATTGAAAAAATCCTTTGTTTTCACCGGGCTGCAGATGCGCCCAGGATGACAAAGCTTATTTTTTGGATCTTTCGTTATATTCCCTGACCATATTGGCTCTCGCCGCAATACTGCCGGTACTCTTATTTTCCGTATTGTTCTCTGCTACGTCAGCCGGTTTAATTATATCCGGATTAATATTCGAAGCTTTGATATTTGCCCTTGAGGATATTGAATCCTTTGTGGACGGACTGTTTACGGGAGCAGCCTTTTTTACGCCCTCTTTTGCAAGATTCTTTTCAACTATGCTCTCAATATTCATATGATCGATATGTCTGTTGATAAAGAACTGCTCAATACTTCTGATAACCGCACCGGATATCCAGTAGATACCCATACCGATCGGAAGGCTGAAGCAGAAAAACGCAGAAACAAGCGGCATAGTAACATTCATTGACTTCATCATACGTGCTGTGGAATCAGCATCTCCGCTGTTTGCTGCCTGAGGCATAAATAAAGTATTGAGCCACTGTGTGGCCGCGGCAAGAAGGGGAACCATAACAGCACCCAGTATCATAAGAAAATTTCCGTTTGAAAAAGAAGTCTTTATGATATCGATCGGCGAATATGCCACATTCAGTCCGAGAAAGGTATTAAAGCCCTCAAACTGGGTTCTTACCCTTTCAAAGATCTCCATATCGAGACCATTTATGCTTTTTATCATATCCCAGTCGGCAATGGAAGCACGGTTAAGAACATCAATAACCGAATTCACCGCTTCCTCACCTGTAAATTCAATCGACTTTCCGACCTGTCCGCTTTTAACAACAGAGAGACCTGATAATACATCCACTCCGTTAGAGGTGGACAAAATATTATCTGCCAGCTCCTTTAAGCAGTCATATACCTTTGTGACATAGGCCGGAATACTGTAAATAACCCTGTACAGGGCAAATAGAATGGGCATCTGTATCAAAAGCTGCACACAGCTTCCGGTAGGAGATACACCGTACTTCTTATAAACAAACTGCATCTCCTCATTCTGCTTCGTCATGGAATCCTGATCTTTTTTGCCCTTATACTTTTCCTGTATGGCCTTGATCTCCGGATTCATTCTGGCTGACAGTTTACTGAATTTCTGCTGCTGATAAGTAAGCGGCAGAAGGAAAATGTAGATGATAATAGTGAAAAAGATAATTGCCACACCTACATTCGGAACGATATTAAAGATCACATTAAGCAGGGCTCCCAGTATCTTTGCGATAGGACCCAGGATCACTCCGCTGTTCTGTGTCAGTAAAATTCCTGACAAGATTTCTTCCTCCTAAGCTGATCAGGATGAAACCGCTTTACTCCTATAACCCTTATAATCAAGCGGAACCGGATCAACTCCCCCCTTTGAGAAAGGATTGCATCTTAAGATCCTCCAAAAGGCCATTAGACCGCCCTTTACCGCCCCGTATCTTTCAACAGCTTCAAGGCCGTAGGAAGAACAGGAAGGAAAATAAGGACATTTTGTTCCCTTCAGAGGTGAAATATAGATCTGATACTTCTTTATGATAAAAATCAAAAGGCTTTTCATCTTTAATTTACGATCTTATGAGCTTTTCCCAAATTAATAAGGGATTTTTCCACATCCTGACATTTCAATGGTTTATAATCCGTGTCTTTTTGAGGATTAGCACTTTCCCGCGCTACGACCACTATGTCCAAACCACTATTGAACCTATCCTCATGCAGTCTGAATGCTTCTCTAATCAACCGCGCCAGTCTGTGCCGTACAACAGAATTGCCG
Organism: uncultured Lachnospiraceae bacterium; assembly: GCA_902803625.1. Lineage (GTDB taxonomy): Bacteria > Bacillota > Clostridia > Lachnospirales > Lachnospiraceae > NK4A144. The sequence continues at coordinate 12,678 of CADCQV010000225.1, read as the reverse complement.
ACCTTCTTACTGACGGATATTCCAAGGCGGTTCATCTCCAAATCGTTTTCCAGTACATACATAACAAAATATTTATCCGCTTTAGATCTGCGTTTCCTGTAAACTGCCCTGAAATCTGTGTTTTTCTTCAAGCTTGAAAAACTTTTCATTTACGGTAAATAAAAGACCACTTTCTGTGGTCTTGACTCTTCCGATGCTGTTAAACAGTAAGCTTTGCTCTGCCCTTTGCTCTTCTTGCTGCAAGAACCTTACGTCCTCCGGGAGTGCTCATTCTTGCACGGAAGCCGTGAACCTTATTTCTCTGTCTCTTTTTAGGGTGATATGTCATCCACATATTACAAGTACCTCCTGACTATTAACTGGTAAAAGTACCGGAAAACACAGCGTCCATTATATAGAGATAAAAACTCTCCGTCAAGCGCGAAATATATGCTTTACATAATTTTTATCCACTTTTAGTGAATAAGTGGTGGATAAATATGTTATTTAAAGTATAATTATCCACATTTGATGTGAATATCATCCGAAAATAGCGAAAATTAAAGATAAATAGTTATCCACCGTTATCCACAAAATAATGTGTATAAACATCTGTTTGTTTAACATAAAAAGTAACTGCTTTTTATTATTATCTCTAAAACCACTCTATTTTGCCCATATAGGAGTTATCCACAATAAACCTTCAATTGTGCTTTCTTGAAATAAAAGTCATTTTAGAGTAAAATAACGCCGATAGGGCAAAATACAAAATTATCCTTAAAAAGAAGGAATCTTTAGAGAATATATGAACGAACGTGAAAAACTCCTGAAAAACTGGGAAAATCTGAAACTTCAGATAAAAAATGAAAATGATAATATCTCGGAGCTGGCATTTAATACCTGGCTTAAACCACTTAAAATAGGAAACGTTGAAAACGATACTATTTTTATCCTGATCCCTCCTGAGCTTGCAGGTGATGACGGAACAGGAACCGCCATCATAAAAAAGAATTATTCCTCCAAACTGAAAATAGCTCTGTCGGAATATCTGAATAAAATCTACAATGTTGAATTCGCAGAAGAAGATTCTTCCTATAATTATGATTTTAATCTGAGTAATGAGAAGCTTTCTTCTCTTCAGAGATCAAATATCAATCCCAGATATACCTTCGGAAATTTTGTCGTGGGTCCCAATAATGAGCTCGCAGTTTCCGCAGCAAAGGCAGTTGCAGAAAAACCCGGATTTGCATTTAACCCTCTTTTTATCTACGGAGGCCCCGGACTCGGAAAGACCCACCTTATGCATGCAATCGGTTACAGCATAATAAAAAATGATCCTTCAAAGATTGTAAGGTATGTCACCAGTGAGCAGTTTACAAATGAGGTTGTGGATTCGATCCTTAACCAGAGCACCCAGAAGATGAGGAATATCTACAGATCCGTTGATGTCCTTCTTCTGGATGATGTGCAGTTTATAATAGGAAAGGAACAGACCCAGAATGAGCTCTTTAATTCATTTAATGAGCTTTACGGTCAGAATAAGGCAATAGTTCTGTCATCCGATAAACCTCCGAAGGATATGAAAACACTGGATGAAAGGATGCAGTCCAGATTTGAAATGGGTCTTACCGCTGATATTACCCCTCCGGACTATGAAACCAGGATGGCTATTTTACGTCAGTATGCAAATACAAAGGATTTCGAGGTAAATGATGAAGTCATCCAGTATATAGCTTCCAATATCAGTTCAAATATCAGAGAACTTGAAGGTGCATTAAACAAGGTATATGCAAGAAAGAACTTTATCAATGAAGAGATAACCGTTTCTGTTGCTGAAGAAGCCATAAGGGACATCATCAAAGAATCGGAACCGAGAAAAATAACACCGGATCTTATCATCTCCGAGGTGGCAAAATACTATGAAACCTCGAAGGAATCAATTACCTCAAAAAAGAGGACAAAGGAAATTGTGATCCCCCGCCAGGTTTCCATGTATCTCTGCAGGGAACTTACCGATACTCCCTTTGCTGAAATCGGAAAAGCCATGGGAGGAAAGGATCACACCACAGTTATGCACGGTCATAAGGAAATTTCCAACGAATTATCAACAAACGCTGCACTGAGAGAGGATATTGATAATATAAAAAAGAAAATAATTCCCAATCAATAAACACCCTAAAATATCCTTATCAACATAGTTATCATTCCGTGAAACCATAAAAGGCATGGGGGTTTCACGGATTATAAACAAATTCACAGCTACTACTATTAATATTACTGAAAACAATAATTTATATATTTATGGGATCTTCGGGAGGGAGAGATATTCACAATGAAAATTAAATGTGCAAAAAGTGATCTTGTTAATTCAATAAGCATTGTTTCAAAAGCTGTTGCTTCGAATAAGACATCCACCTCCATACTGGAATGTATTCTTATAGAAGTGGCTAACGGTATTATCAAATTCACAGCCAATGACAGGGAACTGGGTATAGAAACAAGGGTTAAAGGTGAAATAAAGGAAAATGGTATTGTAGCTGTTGATGCTAATATTTTCGGAAACGTGACCGGCAGACTTCCTGACGGAGAGGTGGAAATATCATCTGATGCTTCATATAAGGTAGTGATCAAATGCATGAAGGCAAGGTTTGACCTTCCGGGACGCTCCGGAGAGGATTTTTCCGGACTTCCTCTTATTGAAAAGAATGATATGATCACAATTTCACAATATACCTTAAAGGAGGTTATCAGGCAGACTCTTTTTGCTACCAGTACCAATGATAATAATAAGCTTCTTACGGGTGAGCTTTTTGACATCAAGGGAGACAGAATGAGAGTAGCCGCTCTGGACGGACACAGAGTAGCTATCAGAAATATAGAACTCCGTCAGTCTTACAATGACAGAAAGGTAGTTATCCCCGGAAAAACCTTAGGTGAAATCGCTAAGATCCTTTCCGGAGAAATAGAAAAGGAAGTTAATATCTATTTTATGTCAAATCATATTGTATTTGAATTTGACAGAACTCTTATGGTTTCACGTCTCATAGAGGGAGAATTCTTTGATGTTGACAGGATGCTGAAGGATGATTATGTCACAAAGGTTGAGGTTGGAAAGAAGCTTCTCCAGGAAACCATAGAAAGAGCTATTCTGCTTGTAAAGGATAATGATAAAAAACCCGTTGTTATAGGAATTAACGATAATTCAATGGAATTCAAGATAAAATCTCCCATTGGAGCTATGGATGAGATAGTTGATGCGGAAAAAACCGGCGAGGATATGATCATAGGCTTTAATCCAAAATTCGTTCTGGATGTCCTGAAGGTCATTGATGACGAAAAAATATACATTTATATGATGGATTCTAAAGCGCCGGCGTTTATCAAGGATGATGCGGGAAAATATAATTACGTTATTCTTCCCATCAATTTTAATACTGTTTAATAGAGCAGATGTGACATTTTTAGCTTACACTGTGTCATTCTGAGAGAATCGAAGAATCTTTAGAAGACAAAATGTCATTCTGAGGGCGGAGCCCGAAGAATCTTCCAACCGGAATGAAAGACCCTTCGCTGGCGCTCATGATGACAGGGAAGAAAGATCAGAATGACAGGGAAGAAAGATCAGGATGACAGGAGAAAAGCGAATAATCTTTAGATAATAAGTAGTATGGAATTTAGCATAAAGGAAAACGAAGAATTCATAAAACTCGGGCAGCTCTTAAAGGCCGCGGATCTTGTGCGATCAGGATCAGATGCAAAGGCCTTTATTCAGAACGGTAATGTAAAGGTAAACGGGGAAGTCTGTCTGTTAAGAGGGAAAAAAATTAAAAGGGGCGACTCTGTTTCCTTTGACGGAAAAACAGTAAAAGTCTGCTGATGAAGATAAAAAGACTGGAGCTTACTTCATTTCGTAATTACGGGAGTCTTCAGATAGATCTGGAAGACGGATGTAATATTTTTTATGGCAATAATGCCCAGGGAAAAACAAATATTTTAGAGGGGATATATCTTTCCTGTACCACAAAGTCACATAAAAAAAGCAAGGATCAGGAAATGATAAGGTTCGGAGATGAGGAAGCCCATCTCCGGGTGTATATCGAAAAAAATGAAGTCGGGCAAAAAATAGATATGCACTTAAACCGCAGCAGAAGGAAAAGCATTGCTGTAAACGGACAGCCTATAAAAAAGGCGGCAGAGCTTCTCGGAATAGCAAATATTATTTTCTTTTCACCGGAGGACATAAATATGATAAAAAGCGGTCCTTCAGAGAGAAGAAGATTTGTTGATATGGATCTATCACAGCTTGACAGTGTATATCTTTCCTCCCTGTCTCAATATTCAAGGTCTCTGGAACAGAAGAATAAGCTTTTAAGAGATGCTTCATATTTTGAAGATCCGTCATTTAACGGCATGCTGGATGTATGGGATGAGAAGCTTATTGAATACGGAACGGAGATTATTAAAAGGAGAAAAGAGTTTTTAGGCGAACTGAATCTCATACTGAAAGAAAAAAACAGGGAAATAACCGGCCTTAATGAGGAACTGAGCTGTGAATATGAACCGGATGCCGATATCGGGGAATACAGGGAAAAGCTGTTTTCCGGAAGAAAACAGGATCTAAAAAGAGGAAGTACCTCCACGGGACCACACAGGGACGATATAAGGTTTTCCCTTAATAATGTGGATCTAAGGAAATTCGGTTCCCAGGGACAGCAGAGATCGGCTTCGCTTTCGGTGAAGCTGTCCGAGATAGATCTTTTTAAGAAAAGGATAAATGATTCGCCGGTACTTATGCTGGATGATGTTTTATCAGAGCTTGACAGTAACAGACAGAAATGTCTTCTTGCCTCCATCGGAAACATACAGACTTTGATAACCTGTACGGGTCTCGATGAGCTTATAAAAAATGATTTTATAAAGGATAAGGTTTTTTTCGTGGAGAATGCCACGGTTGTTAAAAAGGAAAGGAGATGCATCAACGAATCATGAGTCAGCAGTACGGTGCGGATCAGATACAGATACTTGAAGGCCTGGAGGCGGTGAGAAAACGCCCGGGAATGTATATCGGAACCACGAGCTCCAGGGGACTCCACCATCTGGTGTATGAAATAGTGGATAATTCCGTTGATGAAGCTCTGGCCGGAGCCTGTGACAATATCCATGTCTGGATAAATAAAGACGGTTCTGTAACAGTGGAGGATAACGGAAGAGGTATTCCCGTAGATATAAACCATAAATCAGGACTTCCCGGAGTTGAAGTAGTATTCACCATCCTTCATGCGGGAGGTAAATTCGGCGGCGGAGGATATAAGGTCTCAGGTGGTCTTCATGGAGTGGGTGCCTCAGTTGTAAACGCTCTTTCGGAGTGGCTTACTGTTAATATTTTTAAGGAAGGAAAGATTTATGAGGAGAGGTTTTCGAGAGGAAAGACCACAGCTCCTCTTTCGGTGACAGGGGAATGTGAAAAGGAAAAGCATGGTACAAGGGTAACCTTCAAGCCTGACGCCGAGATATTTAAGGAAACCACAACCTTTGAATTTAATGTCCTCAGACAGAGACTGAGGGAAATGGCCTTCCTGACAAAAAATCTCCGGATAGATCTTCACGATACAAGAGAAGGACAGGAAAGAGATGAAACCTTCCATTACGAGGGAGGGATAAAGGAGTTTGTAAAGTACTTAAATAAGAGTACTACTGCTCTTTATGACGATATTATTTACAGCGAAGGCCAGAGAGGCGGAGTATATGTGGAAGTCGCAATGCAGCATAATGACTCCTATAATGAGAGTTCCTACAGCTTTGTAAATAATATAAACACTCCCGAGGGAGGTACACATCTTACGGGCTTCAGGAATTCCATAACAAAGACCTTTAATGACTATGCAAGAAAGATGAAATTCTTAAAGGATAATGAGGAAAATCTTTCCGGTGAGGATATACGTGAAGGTCTTACTTCCATAGTATCTATAAAGATAGAGGATCCCCAGTTTGAGGGACAGACCAAGCAGAAGCTCGGAAACACTGAGGCTAGAAATGCGGTGGAGTCGCTTCTGTCCGAGCAGCTCACCTACTATCTTGAACAGAATCCCTCTGTTGCAAAGATAATCTGTGAAAAATCCATACAGTCCCAGAGGGCAAGGGAAGCTGCCAGAAAGGCAAGGGACTTAACCCGCAGGAAGTCCGCGCTCGACGGTCTCTCTCTTCCCGGCAAGCTTGCGGACTGCTCAGATAAGGATCCAAAGAACTGTGAGATCTTTATAGTCGAGGGAGATTCCGCCGGAGGAAGTGCAAAGACTGCGCGTTCCAGAGCGACACAGGCAATCCTTCCTCTTAGAGGAAAGATTCTTAATGTGGAAAAAGCCCGTCTCGACAGGGTTTACGGAAATGAGGAAATAAAGTCCATGATAACCGCATTCGGAACGGGTATCCATGATGACTTTGATATTTCAAGGCTCCGCTATGATAAGATAATAATTATGACGGATGCCGATGTGGACGGTGCCCACATTGCAACATTGATGCTGACCTTTATCTATAGATTTATGCCGGAGCTCATAAGACAGGGGCATGTATACCTGGCGCAGCCGCCCCTTTATAAGCTGGAAAAGAATAAAAAGGTATGGTATGCATACTCCGATGAGGAGCTTTCAAAGATAATAAATGATGTAGGCAGGGATCAGAATAATAAGATCCAGAGATATAAGGGTCTTGGAGAGATGGATGCCGAGCAGCTCTGGGAGACAACCATGGATCCTGAGAAGAGGGTACTTCTGAGAGTCGGGATGGATGAGGAAGCCGAGTCTGACGTAAATCTTACCTTTATGACGCTTATGGGGGATAAGGTGGAACCCAGACGTGACTTTATCCTTGAAAACGCAAAGTACGTAAGAAACCTGGATATATAATAAACCGTTGTCATTCTGAGCGAATAAAACCGTTGTCATTCTGAGCGAAGCGAAGAATCTGATTTTTCTCTTTGCAGTGGAAGGGAGACCGCGTAAGCGGTGAATGAGGTAAAAATGGAAGAAAACACATTTGACCGTATAAGTGAAGTAGATCTGAAAAAGACTATGGAATCGTCATATATAGACTATGCCATGAGTGTCATAGCCGCACGTGCCCTTCCCGATGTAAGGGACGGACTGAAGCCTGTGCAGAGGCGTATCCTGTATTCCATGATAGAGTTGAATAACGGACCTGACAAGCCGCACAGGAAATGTGCACGTATCGTCGGTGACACAATGGGTAAATATCACCCTCACGGGGACAGCTCGATATACGGCTCTCTTGTCAATATGGCCCAGGAATGGTCAATGCGCTACTGTCTGGTAGACGGACACGGAAACTTCGGATCCGTTGACGGTGACGGCGCAGCGGCAATGAGATATACAGAAGCCAGACTTTCAAAGATCTGTATGGAAATGCTGGCCGATATCAATAAGGATACCGTGGATTTTGTTCCGAACTTTGACGAGACCGAGTCAGAGCCTACGGTACTGCCTGCACGCTTTCCGAATCTTCTGGTAAACGGAACCACAGGAATAGCCGTAGGAATGGCCACCAATATCCCACCTCATAATCTTAGGGAGGTTATAGATGCAGTACGTCTTCTTATCGATAATAAGGTTAATGAAGACAGGGATACGGATATAAGTGAGCTTTTACGGATAGTAAAGGGACCGGATTTTCCTACCGGCGGAACCATTCTCGGAAACAGGGGAATAGAGGAAGCTTACAGAACCGGCCGTGGGAAGGTTGTAGTCAGGGCTGTCACCGATATCGAGACTATGGATAACGGCAAATCAAGGATCATCGTCACCGAGCTTCCCTACCTTGTCAATAAAGCAAAGCTTCTGAAGAATATTGCTGATCTTGTAAAGGATAAGAAGATCGACGGCATCACAGACCTTAGGGATGAATCCGACAGAGAGGGAATGAGGGTTGTTATCGAGCTCAGGCGGGATGTCAATGCCAACATCATATTAAACCAGCTCTATAAACATACCCAGCTTCAGGACAGCTTCGGGATAATAATGCTGGCTCTTGTCAATAATGAGCCTCATATACTGAACCTTCTGGAAATGCTGAAGTGCTATCTTCTCCACCAGGAGGATGTGGTAAGACGCCGCACGCAGTTTGACCTGAATAAAGCAGAGGAAAGAGCCCATATTCTCGAAGGACTCTTAAAGGCTATCGACACTATAGATGAGGTAATAAGGCTTATCCGCTCCAGTAAGACGGTTGCGGAGGCAAAGGAAAAGCTCATTGATTTCTTAAAGATCGATGATGCCCAGGCATCTGCAATAGTGGAGATGAGGCTTAGAGCACTTGCAGCATTGGAAAGAGAAAAGCTGCAGAATGAATATGACGAGCTTCAGAAAAAAATCGCCGAATATAAGGCTATCCTTGCAGATCCGAAGAAGCTTCTCATGGTGATACGGGATGAGATCTCCGTGATCTATGATAAGTACGGTGATGACAGAAAGACCTCCATAGGCTTTGATGCCTATGATATCTCTATGGAGGATATGATACCGAAGGAGAATACAGTCCTTGCCATGACCTCTCTGGGCTATATCAAGAGGATGTCTGTCGACAATTTCTCGGCCCAGAACAGGGGAGGCCGGGGAATAAAGGGTATCACCACCATAGAAAACGATTATATTGAAGACCTTCTCATGACCACGACGCATAATTACGTAATGTTCTTTACGAATATGGGAAGAGTGTACAGATTGAAGGCATATGAGATCCCCGAGGGGTCAAGGAATGCCCGGGGTACTGCGATCGTGAACCTCCTGCAGCTTTCACCCAATGAGAAGATAACCGCCACCATCCCCATAAAAGACTTTGAAGAGGACAGATATCTCTTTATGGTTACGAAAAAGGGCATCGTAAAGAAGACAAGGGCAAAGGAATTTGCCAATGTCCGTAAAAACGGGCTCTTCGCCATAAACCTAAGAGAAGATGATGAGCTTGTGGAAGTAAAGCATATCAGCCTTAATGAGGATATTTTTATCGTAACCAAATACGGAATGTGTATAAGGTTCAAGGAAAGTGATGTCAGAAATACGGGCAGAGCCGCCATGGGAGTCATTGGTGTAAATCTTATTCCCGGTGATGATGTTGTGGGAATGCAGCTTATGAGCCAGGGAGAAGCACTGCTTCTTGTGACCGAAAACGGTATCGGAAAGCGGACATCACTTGAGGAGTTCCATGTTCAGAAGCGCGGAGGAAAGGGTGTTAAGTGCTATAAGATCACGGAGAAGACCGGAGACCTTGTGGGAGTAAAGGCCGTAAATCCTGATCATGAAGTTATGCTTATTACGGATGCCGGGGTTATCATACAGATAAGAGCCAATGATATTTCCGAATACAGCCGTATCACCATGGGCGTGAAGCTTATGAATCTGGACGAAGGGGTCCGGGTAGCAAAGGTAGCAAAGGTCAGAGCAAAGCTTTCCGACGGAAATAATGATATCGAGGATATTGATACGGAAACAGGAGATGATACTGAAGTTAATGGGTCAGCTCCGGAAACCAAAGCATAGAAAAGCAGCGATCAGTAAAGGGTATTCCCTTCAGGATCGGTAACGACAATACAGGGAAAATCTTCTACCGTAAGTTTTCTGACTGCTTCAGTTCCGAGGTCGTCATATGCGATGACCTCGGATTTTTTTATGCATTTGGAGAGAAGGGCACCGGCACCGCCGATCGAGGCAAAGTAAACGGCTTTATTACGAACTATAGCTTCATGTACCTCCGGGGAACGTTTTCCCTTGCCTATCATTCCAAGGAGACCGAGATCGAGAAGCCGGGGGGTGTATTTATCCATACGGCTGGCAGTGGTGGGACCGGCACTTCCAATGACTTTACCCGGTCTAGCGGGGCTTGGCCCCATATAGTAGATCACATTCCCTTTGATATCAAAAGGAAGAGAACCGTCTTTATCGAGGCTTTCATCCATCCTTTTATGGGCGGCGTCCCGCGCTGTATATATGGTGCCGCTTAAGAAAACCTTATCGCCGGCCTTTAAGTCTCTGATCTCATCCACGGAAAAGGGAACATTAAGTCTGTATTCCATAAAAGCTCCTGTTATGTTTCACGGTTATCAACAGAGTTATTAACAAAATGTTGATAAGTCGTGATCAAATAAACTAAATGTTGTGGTAGTGCCGATTTGTGAAACATTATATGGTAAGGGAAACATGCCTGTTCACATGGCAGCATATATTCACCGCCACCGGAAGACCGGCAATATGGGTGGGATAGGTATTGATATTAACCGCAAGAGCAGTGGTATGTCCGCCTAATCCTCCGGGCCCGATGCCGGTTTCATTTATCCTTTCCAGCATTTCCTCCTCCAGTTCCTTTATATGCTTAAGAGGAGAATGCCCGTCGGTACTTCTTGTCAGGGCCTCTTTTGCAAGAAGGGCGCATTTTTCAAAATCGCCGCCTATACCCACACCTACGACCACAGGAGGACAGGCATTGGGACCTGCGTCTTTTACTGCGGTAAGGATCGCTGTCTTTACGCCCTCTATGCCCTGAGCAGGCTTCAGCATAAAAATACGGCTCATATTCTCGCTGCCGAAGCCTTTAGGCGCAAGGGTTATCCTTACTTTATCTCCCGGAACGATTTTTTCATGTATCACAGCCGGGGTGTTATCGCCGGTGTTTTCCCGGATTATGGGATCATTTACAACACTCTTTCTTAAATAGCCTTCGGTGTATCCTTTTCTGACACCCTGATTTACGGCATCTTCAAGATTTCCCCCGGTAAGGTGCACGTCCTGGCCGATCTCCAGAAAGACAACCGCCATACCTGTGTCCTGACAGATAGGGATCATATCCTTTCCTGCAATATCAAGGTTCTCCTGGAGCTGTGATAATATATCCCGTCCCAGGGAAGAGCTTTCCTTTTCGGCAGCCTTATCCAGCGCAGCCTTCATATCATCCGAAAGGAAGTGATTTGCCTTTATACACATTTCCGCCAGTGCTTCCGTTATTTCCGATACATTTACTTCTCTTGTCATAGGGTATTTCCTTTGGATCTTTTTTATGAAAAGCTCCTTAATTGAAAAATGAGCCTTTGTGTTGTATCATCATAGGCAGGGTTTTTTGACCCTCTATAATCATAACATAAATTTATACGAAAAACCGAAAGGGAATGATCAAAAATGCTTGATATCAAATTTGTCAGAGAAAATCCGGAAACTGTTAAGGAAAATATAAAGAAAAAATTTCAGGATGAGAAGCTGCCGCTGGTGGACGAAGTAATAGCACTGGATAAGGAAAACCGTGAGACACAGCAGGAGGCTGACGATCTAAGGAACAGCAGAAACAAGCTGTCTAAGGAGATCGGGGCTCTTATGGCTAAGGGGCAGAAGGAAGAGGCCGAGAAGGTAAAGGCTCAGGTTTCCGCCAATGCAGAAAGACTTTCCGAGCTGGAAAAAAAGAATAATGAGCTTAAGGAAAAGATACAGTCCATAATGTACGTGATCCCGCAGATAATCGACCCCTCGGTCCCCATTGGAAAGGATGACAGCGAGAATAAGGAGATAGAGAAATTCGGGGAACCCCTGGTTCCGGATTTCGAGATACCATATCACACGGATATTATGGAGAGCTTCGGTGGGATTGATCTGGATGCAGCGAGGCGTGTCGCCGGAAACGGATTTTATTATCTTGTGGGAGATATAGCCAGACTTCACTCGGCTGTTATTTCCTATGCGAGAGACTTTATGATAGACAGAGGCTTTACCTATGTGGTGCCGCCTTTTATGATCCACGGAAATGTGGTGCAGGGTGTTATGAGCTTTCCCGAAATGGAAGCGATGATGTACAAGATAGAGGGAGAGGATCTGTACCTTATCGGTACCTCCGAGCACTCGATGATAGGGCGTTATATTGACCAGATTGTTCCGGAGAAGAACCTTCCGCTTACCCTTACCAGCTATTCTCCCTGCTTCAGGAAGGAGAAGGGAGCCCATGGATTGGAGGAGAGAGGAGTATACCGGATCCATCAGTTTGAAAAGCAGGAGATGATAGTAGTCTGCAAGCCGGAAGATTCGCCGTACTGGTACGATCAGCTCTGGAAGAATACCGTGGATCTTTTCAGATCTCTTGATATACCGGTCCGTACACTGGAGTGCTGCTCCGGCGACCTTGCCGATCTGAAGTGCAAGTCCTGTGATGTGGAAGCATGGAGCCCGAGACAGAAGAAGTACTTTGAGGTAGGAAGCTGTTCAAACCTTGGAGATGCCCAGGCAAGGAGACTGAAGATAAGGATAAAGGGAGAAAAGGGTAATTATCTTGCTCACACCCTTAATAATACAGTTGTGGCTCCGCCCAGAATGCTTATTGCCTTCCTTGAAAATAATCTTCAGGAGGACGGATCCGTCAGGATCCCCGAGGTACTGAGACCTTATATGGGAGGGAAGGATCTGCTTATTCCGTAATTATCGTTTTCCTGTACAGCCCGGCCTGTAGGACGTTTAATTACTAAATTATTCTCACGGTTGACAATACGGGCATCATAAAGTTATAATCAACTTTGCGTCCGGCATCTGTCCGGACGCGAAAGTAATAAATATCTGATGATTCAGGCTTATGGAGAAGTACTCAAGAGGCTGAAGAGGCGCCCCTGCTAAGGGTGTAGGTCGTTAACGCGGCGCGAGGGTTCAAATCCCTCCTTCT
>CADCQV010000224.1 GCA_902803625.1 uncultured Lachnospiraceae bacterium | reverse complement strand
GTCCGGCGTAGCCTACAAAGATTACGGCGGAAAAGTAGGAGGTTCCGAAGGCAAAGGCCGTAAGCCAGGGGCCGATTGAGCGGCCTCCCAGGGCGAAGCCCTCCACATCTCTTGATGCATTCCTGCTGTAAAAGCCCACAGCGATCATTACGGCAAAGAATATCACCAGTAACACACTACATAAAACCATTGTTTCCATTTTATCGTACTCTCCTTGTTATTTTAGCCCGGGGGCGGGATCACATATCCTTTTGAATCTCCTTTGCAACGAGCTTATCGGCACCGTAGCGCTTTCTTAAGAGCGGCTTCTCTATTTTGCCTGTGGCATTTCTGGGCACCTCCGCAAAAATGATACGGTGTGGTCTCTTGTATCTGGGAAGTCCTTCGCAGAAGGCGTTTATCTCCTCCTCTGTGGCCTCCATTCCCTCCTTAAGCTGGATTATGGCTCCTGCTATTTCTCCCAGCCGTTTGTCCGGCAGACCGATCACTGCCACATCATTTATCTTCTCATTACCCCGGAGGAAATCCTCTATCTGAACCGGATAAAGGTTTTCACCGCCGGAAACGATGACATCCTTTTTCCTGTCCACGAGGAAGATGAACCCGTCTTCATCCTGCATGGCCACATCTCCGGTTTTCAGCCAGCCGTCTCCCGGGAGTACCTCTGCACTGGCCTCGGGATTCTTATAATAGCATTCCATAACGCCGGGACCCTTTACGCAGAGCTCACCCTCACTGCCCTGTGCAACCTCATTGTAATTGTCGTCCACGATCTTTGCTTCCCAGTTGTAGCCCGGGATGCCTATGGCACCTATCTTGTGTTCGTGGTGCAGTCCCAGATGTACGCAGCCGGGGCCTATGGATTCCGAGAGACCGTAGTTTGTATCATAGTCGTGCTCCGGGAAATAATCCTTCCAGTGCTTTACCAGTGAAGGAGGAACCGGCTGGGCTCCTATGTGCATAAGCCTCCACTGCTTCAGATCCGGATAATCGGAAAGCCTTATGTCTCCGCGATCCAGAGCATCCAGAATATCCTGTGCCCAGGGCACAAGTAGCCATACGATGGAGCATTTCTCATCGGAAACCGCCTTCAGTATCACATCAGGCGCCGTCCCTTTAAGCAGTACGGCTTTGCTGCCGGAGATAAGACTCCCGAACCAGTGCATCTTGGCTCCGGTATGGTAAAGAGGAGGGATGCAGAGGAATACGTCCTCATGGCTCTGGAGATGGTGCTTCTGTTCTACCTCAGCCGACTGGGTAAGTGACCTGTGCTTATGCAGGATAGCCTTCGGAAAGCCCGTGGTTCCGGATGAAAAATAGATGGCAGCCTCATCATCATCCGATAAGGGGATGAGAGGAGGCCTGCTGGAGCAATCGGCTGTCAGCTCCATATAGCTGTCGGCAAAGGTCGGACAGTTCTCGCCGACGTAGATCAGGAGTCTCCCCTTGCTCAGGCGCTCTTCTATAGCCTCTATCCTTCCTATGAACTGGGGTCCGAAGAAAAGAATGCTTACATCCGCGAGGTCCGCGCAATACTCTATCTCTTCGGAGGAATAACGGAAATTGAAGGGAACGGCCAGAGCACCGGTCTTTAATATCCCGAAATAGATCGGCAGCCATTCCAGACAGTTCATCATAAGGATAGCCACCTTTTCTCCCTTTTTTATACCCTTTTCAAGGAGCATATTGGCTACACGGTTTGCCTTTTCGTCAAATACACCCCAGGTAATCTCATGGCGGTAGGGCAGATCCTCGGTCTGCTGAATAAGCGAATAATCCTTCCAGGTGATACGTCGTACCTCCTTCATCTCGGGATTCAGCTCAACCAGTGCCACCTCCTTGCCGTAAAGCCTGGCATTTTTTTCCAAAAGATCGGTAATAGGCATTTTTATCCCCCTCTTGTATAATAATTTTACAACACCTTTTGCGATTTAACGCGTCAACGTCCCAAAGTATAACACATATTTGCCGTAATTTCCATTTTTCAGTATTTGTTGTTGAAAATACCCTATAATTGGTATAAAATCAGCTTATATTTGTCAAACATGCAGGAGGATGCCACATCATCCTCGGGGGTGCATGTGCTAAATGCCCAAATTAAAGATGGACTTATATTATTTAAGGAGGAAAAGAACAGCATGAAGAAAATCATTAACGAAGCGAGTCAGGTTGAGGAGCAGATGGTTGAAGGTTTAGTCAAGGCTTATCCTGATTATGTTAAAAGGATACCCGGCACCACGGTTGTTGTGCGTTCAGATAAGAAGACCGGAAAGGTTGCACTTATAAGCGGAGGCGGAAGCGGACACGAGCCCGCTCATGCAGGCTATGTAGGAAAGGGAATGCTGGATGCTGCAGTAGCCGGCGCTGTTTTCACATCACCCACACCGGACCAGGTATTTGCGGGCATAAAGGAGATCGCTACCGACCAGGGAGTTCTTATGGTTGTAAAGAACTACACCGGCGATGTTATGAATTTCGAAATGGCTGCTGATATGGCACGTGACGAAGGCATCAAGGTTGATGAAGTCGTTGTAAATGATGACGTTGCTGTTGACGGATCACTCTATACCGTAGGACGCCGCGGCATTGCAGGTACCGTATTTGTTCACAAGATCGCAGGTGCAAAGGCTGAGACCGGAGCAAGCCTTGAGGAAGTAAAGGCAGTTGCAGAGAAGGTTATAGCTAATGTACGTTCAATGAGTATGGCGATCACTCCCTGCACGGTTCCCGCAGCAGGAAAGCCCGGCTTCGAGATCGCTGATGACGAGATGGAGATCGGTATCGGTATCCACGGAGAGCCCGGAACACATAAGGAAAAGATGCAGAAGGCTGATCAGATCGTAGACCAGCTGCTTGACAAGATACTTGCGGATATAGACTACGGCGGAAGCGAAGTTGCTGTTATGATAAACGGCTGCGGCGCTACTCCTCTTATGGAGCTTCTGGTTGTAAATAACCATGTCAGCGATGTTCTCGCTTCAAAGAATATCAAAGTATTCCGTACCTTTGTCGGAGAATATATGACGAGCCTTGAGATGGAAGGCTTCTCCATTTCACTCCTGAAGCTTGACGATGAGATGAAGACCCTTCTGGATGCAACCGCTGATACCCCTGCATTCAAGAAACTCTGATTCAACCGGTTTAAGGCGGGCGGAGCTTTTCCGTCCGCTGTTATAGCAAACGTCAAGGGAATCTGCTGTTTGCTATAAAGCTCCGCAATAACTAAAGGAAGGACGGCATTCGACAGGAAATGACAGACAGCAAGAAGGTAATAGAGATAATAAAGGTTATGGCCGAGATAATCCACGAGAACGCGCAGTTCCTTACGGATCTGGACGCTCCCATCGGTGACAATGACCATGGCATCAATATGGACCGCGGCTTTCAGAAGGTCTTAAGCGATCTTCCCGGGGTGGAAAAGGATGATATAGGCGCGATCCTGAAAAAGACCGGAATGGATCTGGTGTCAACTGTGGGAGGATCATCGGGACCCCTTTACGGAACGGCATTTATGAAGGCCGGAGCAGCTGTGGCAGGGAAGTACGAGATAAATTCCTCGGATTTCGTGGCTATTATGGAGGCTGCAGTAGGCGGCGTACAGCTTCGGGGCAAGGCGGAAAAGGGCGAGAAGACCATGATCGATGCCATGATACCGGCTCTGGAGGCTATAAAGAAGGGTGTTTCGGAAGGCAAATCACCGGCAGCATTTCTCGCTGACGGTGTGGCAGCCGCAAAAGAGGGTGTGGAATATACCAAGACCATTATCGCCACAAAGGGTCGTGCAAGCTATGTGGGAGAGCGTTCCATAGGACATCAGGATCCCGGAGCCACTTCCTTTACGCTCCTTCTGGAGTCAATAGCAGCACTTTACTGATCTTTAAGGAGGGGGTTTATGGTTGGAATAGTTATGGTATCCCATAGCAAGACCCTTGCTGAGGGTGTTGTGGAACTGGCAAGGCTTGTTGCGGGCGAATGCCCGATGGCTGCTGCCGGAGGGCTGGAAGACGGAAGCTTCGGTACAAGCTATGAAAAGATAGAAGCAGCTATCGATTCTGTATACAGTGATGACGGGGTGATAGTTATCATGGATATGGGCTCCTCCTGTATGACTACGGAAATGGTCATAGAAAATATGGAGGGTAAACGGGTTGAAATGGTAGACTGCCCTATGGTTGAGGGTGCTGTGGCTGCAGCGGCGGAATCGGAGGGCGGAGCCTCTCTTGATGAGGTAAAGCAGGCAGCGATGGAAGCCGCAGGCGAAGCGAAATTCTGAGGCTTCACAGCAGGAAATATAATGAACCCCGGCGGAAAGCATCTGTTTTCTGCCGGGGTTTTTTACTGCAGCGACCGTTTTTTCAGGCGGGCTGCTCCTTCCGTTTCATCTTCATTTCATACATACGCTGGTCTGCAAGGAAATACACCTCCTCCGTGGTGTGACCGAGAACCTCATTTCGGCCGGCAATGCCATAGGCCGCCCTTACAGGAAAACCTAGGGATTTTTCAGCGTTCTTTTCAAGGGAATCAAGCCAGTTCAGTCTGCTCAGGAGCTCCTGCTTTGCGGCATCATCGGATATAACCAGAAATTCATCTCCGCCGGGGCGTATTACATTTCCCACATCGGAGAAGCACTGTGAAAGAATATCGGCAAATGTGGTTAAGAGCTTGTCTCCTGCAAGGTGCCCCTTGCTGTCGTTTATCCTTTTCAGCCCATCCACATCAAAGCTTATCATATGATAATCCTTCTCTGACCGGTCAAGCTCTTCCATCCTGTCCTTACAGAAGGTGCGGTTCAGAAGTCCGGTCAGGCCGTCGGTATAGGCAATATGCTTGAGGCTTTCCTCCTCGGCTTTCTTGACATAGGACTCATAAAGCTCGTAAATATATGAACCGATCATCATCATAACCAGAAAAACCGTTCCGTACAGCAGGAAGGAATGCTGAAATTCCTGAAGATGGAAATTGAAGATCCGGTTAGCCAGAAACCTTACGGCCTCAATACCCACGAACAGAAAGCAGGCCATATGCTCCCGGAATCTTGAAGACAGACGGAATTCATTCCTGTCGCAGTCCTTCCACTCCAGGAACGCAACCGCTATCATGCAGAGGATCGCAAGAATATCATAGAAATACCGTATGTTGCAGATATGTATGACATTGGATACCGAAAGGGCAAGGATGACGGCGATGATTATCTGTAAGGAATAGAAGATCAGCTTCTGGGCGATGATCTTCCCGCGGCTTTTATTCTTGTGTGCGGAGCTTAAGATACGCAGAACGGGAAGGACACTCAGCAGGCCGAAAAAGTACCGTGCAAAGGTGTTCCAGGAGAAATCCATTGAAAAGAGCTGGATTGCCTGTAT
Organism: uncultured Lachnospiraceae bacterium; assembly: GCA_902803625.1. Taxonomy (GTDB): domain Bacteria; phylum Bacillota; class Clostridia; order Lachnospirales; family Lachnospiraceae; genus NK4A144. Next base: position 5,962 of record CADCQV010000224.1, on the reverse strand, counting down.
TTCGTAGATATTCCAGCAGCCGATGACAAAGAACAGTATACCGGTCTGGTTAATCCTTTCCCAGTCCTGACTTCTGAGGGCAAGGAAAAAGGAGATTATCATAAAGACCATGCCGGCCATTACCAGAGAGATGGAAATGACCACAGGATATATATTGCTGTTCAGATAATCCTCAAAGCCCCAGCTGGTCTCATCCAGCATGATCTTCGGAATGTACGAAAAAGCCCCGTCGTCTCCGACCATAATGACTATGGAAACAGTACTGCCCTGACACCCGTCCGGCAGGCGGATAAGATGTACTGCCGAACCGACCATCTGACCGGCAGCATATTCCATTGAGCCGTAGCCGTAAACGATCCTTCCGTCGACATCCACGGATATGGTCGACAGCTCAAGCGGGAATACTATGGCATAGCCGTCCGGAATATCCTCCGGCAGCCGGTTTTTCAGGGAAATGAGATCTCCCCTTTTTACACCTCCGTAAAAGCGGAAACGGTCGAGATCGGTTCCCGGATACTCCTGTCCTTTATAGCTTATCGTCCATCCTTCACTGAAATCGATCATCCTGTTTCTGGAGATGTTCCTGATAAGCTCAAAGAACACCGCCGAAGCCAGAAGCACAGTGAACATCAGTAGGAAGAACACTATCTTTTTTTTACGTTTCTGTCCTTTTTCCATATTGTCCGTCGGAAAGCCTATTCCCTTTCCTTCTTCATTCTCTTCTTCAGGCCGTACATCCGTCTGTCCGCCAGGCGGTAAACATCTTCGGGATCCCCGGTATCGACCTCACCGCTCCAGGCAACTCCGAAGGATGCGTCAATATCAAAGGGGATGCCCTCTTCCCTGCCTATTATCTTTTCAAGCTTCCGGATGAAATCTATTTTTTTATTCAGCTCCTCCTCTGTGATTTCCGAATCGATATATAGGAATTCATCGCCGCCGACCCTGTAAATGTTCCGGTCTCCTCCGAGGGCCTTTATGATTATACCGGAGAAAAGCATAATGTAACGGTCGCCCATCTGATGACCATGGGCATCATTGACGGCCTTCAGACCGTTCAGATCCATATCCAGCATAAAATAGCTCACATCACTGTTTTTCAGCTCTTCAAAGCGTCTTTCACACATTCCGCGGTTCATAAGATCCGTCATCTGATCCCTGAATGCAAGCTTCTGCAGGCGATTCCTCTCAGTGTCCTTCAGGCGCATGTCATATATCTCCAGCAGGAAGCCTATGGTCATGACAACTATCAGCACCATAGATGAAAACGGAGTGATGACCGTGTTTATCTGGATGGAAAACTTATACAGAACGTTTACCACATAGTATATCGAGAGCTCAAATATCACCATAAAGAAGACGAATACCATTCCCATCTGGTACATTTTCTCGGAGGCCTTCATTCTTCTCCACTTAGAGCTGCCGGCGAGCAGAAGAGTAAGTATCACGGGCAGCAGAAAATAATGAAAATATTTTGTAAGCTTAGTCACCTCTGCTATCCCGCTGACCTGCAGTATAAAAGCTGTCAGGAAGAAGCCGGCGGATAATACAGTCATAAATCCTATGAATTTTCTCGTTCCGGGGGATGCCGACTGCCTGAAATGCCTGCTCAGGAACAGAGCCGGAACGGGGAGAAGATACATTGAAAGATATTCCAGAATAGAATTTAAGGTGACATCTCCGGAAAAGAGCTGAAGAGCCTTTATCGTTGAAAGACACCAGATGCCGGCCGTACAGGAAAACAGGCCGATTATCGCCAGAGGATAGAAACGCCGGTCCATATATACCGCCATAACGGAAAGAATCATAAGGAATATGCCCGCAGTGAACAGGAACAGTCCGGAAAAGATACCGAACATCCTGTCCCGTGAGTATATGGAGATCGATGCATCGGCGGGGGTGAAGACAATTTCCGGAGCGGAAGTGATCGCATTGTCCTCCGAAGGTATGAGCTCGATCTTCAGCTCCTTTTCGTAGAAGCTGCTGGGAAGCAGGATAAAGTGGTAGCCGCTTCCCACCATCTTTTGGTTCTCCACCTCCTGAACGCCGTAGCTGTATATCTGCCGGTTGTCAACCAGGACTCTGATGGCGGATAGTCTGGAATACACTCGAAGTATCAGCGGGTCGTGGCTGCTTATGCTGATGGGATGGGTAAGGATATAGCTTTCTTTGCGCTTTACATTCCTGAAAACCCCGGACATTTCCTCCAGGGGGACATTCAGGATGGTCTTGTCCCCGTTCTGTACCTTCCATCCTCCGGGAAGCTCAAACACATTGCTGCCACTGCTGTGAGCCTCTATTCCCCCGAAAACAAAGAGAACAAGAAAAACAGCTATGATAAAGCAGATTATTATCTCTCCTAAGCTTTCCTTTTTCGCCTTTGTCATCAAACCATCCTAAAAAAAACTGTACGAGCACACCGCAACAATTATTCCGAGAACGCTGCCGGCCAGAACCTGCATGGGCGTATGCCCGACGAATTCCTTAAGCTTCACATCCATACTGAGGCTCTCTTCACTGAGGCGGTCCAGAAGCTCAAACATCTCATTTATCACCTGTGCCTGTTTGCCGGTTTCCAGCCTGACTCCCGTGGCATCATGCATTACAATGATGGAAAGGGTTGCGGCCAGGGCAAAAAATACAGAGTCAAAGCCCGTTGTAAGACCGGTCATTACCGCCACACTTGTAACCGTGGCGGAATGGGAGCTTGGCATACCTCCGTCTCCCGTGAGCCTCCTTAAGTCGAGCTTTTTGTTTATCAGGGCATGGATAATGGTTTTCAGAACCTGGGCCACAGCCCAGCCTGTTATTCCGGTAATAAGTATCCGGTTGGAAATCAGTTCCTCAACAAATGTAAACATATGTACTTATAATAATGCTTTTGCCCTTAAATATCAACGAATTTGATCCGCATGAAGGGATAAAAGCTTGAAGTCTTGAGTTCCATTTCGGGATGATCTACAATACACTTTATGTTGAGAATGTGTTTTTTAGATTACTGTAGATTATGAGTGACGTTTCTTTGCAAAGAGAAAGCTGTTTCGATTTTCTGGATACTATTAAAGACTGCTCCGTGGATCTTGTTTTGATAGATCCTCCCTATGAAGTCTCCAGGGATACCAATTTTGCATCCGGGGAGGCGACCGGGAGGGATACGGACAGATTCTGTGTATCTATGGATTTCGGCGATTGGGATGCCGGTTTTTCAGGCCTTGATGCGGTCATAAAGGAATGCTACCGCGTATTGAAAAAAAGCGGCACATTGATCTGTTTTTATGATCTCTGGAAGATCACCACCCTGAAGGAATACTTTGACAGGGCAGGGTTTAATCAGATCCGTTATATAGAATGGGTCAAGACCAACCCTGTGCCCTTAAACAGCAGGACAAATTATCTGACAAACGGAAGAGAGATCGCTCTCACCGGGGTTAAAGGCGGTAAGCCCACCTTTCACTCGGAATATGACAACGGGATCTACAGCTACCCGATCTGTCAGGACAAGGGAAGATTCCACCCCACCCAGAAGCCTGTTGCCCTGATCGAGGATCTGATACGTAAGCACAGTAACGAAGGAGACCTTGTACTTGATTGCTTTGCGGGGTCGGCAAGTACCGCAATCGCCGCATATAATCTGAACCGGGATTTTATCGGCTGTGAGATCTCCGGAGAGTACTATGATCTGGCAATCAGGCGGCTTAAAGATACGGGAATATAATCGGATAAAATTGTTTTGACATTTGCACAATTTTGTACCAAAATGTATACAATGAACACAGGTAAGGAAATTACGGAACCAGCATATGCAAAGATCAATCTCGGTCTTGATATAGTCGGGAGGAGAAGTGACGGATACCACCTCTTAAGGATGGTGATGCAGACCCTTTCACTCCACGATACGGTCACAGTCAGGGCCTCTGAAGGGGCATCCGGTATAAGAACCGTTACCGACAGTGATCTGGTCCCCGATGACAGCCATAATCTGGCCTTTCGTGCCGCAGGACTCCTGGCGGAAAAATATCACATCGACGAGGGGATAGAGATAGGGATCAGGAAAAGGATCCCGGTCGCAGCGGGACTGGCAGGAGGAAGCAGTGATGCGGCTGCTGTCTTAAAAGCCATGAACAGGCTTTTTAACCTGGGTCTTGATGTGAAGGAATTGCAGAGGCTGGGTCTGAGTCTGGGGGCGGACGTTCCGTACTGCATTGAGGGAGGAACGCGGCTGTCGGAGGGCATAGGGGAGATACTTACCCCGGTGGTGCCGGAGCTTAAGGGGTTAAGCGTGCTTCTCATTAAGCCCGACAGGGGTGTTTCCACAAAAGAGGTCTACGAGGCCTTTGATACGTCGGATGATGTCTGGCATCCCGATACCGAGGGCATCATCAGAGCCATCAGATCAGGAGATATGCCCGCACTCGGGAGGCTTCTCGGAAATTCTCTGGAAGCGGTTACTGTGCGTAAGGTTCCGGAAATAAGCAGAATAAAGGGGTTTTTAAAGGAAAAGGGTGCTCAGGGTGTCCTTATGAGCGGAAGCGGACCGACTGTTTTTGCGATAGACGACGGAACGGAGCTTTTGGAAAAAATATACAATGAGGCTAAGGAGTATTTTCCCGGGTATGAAGTGATCCTTACCGGGACCCAGGGGTAAGCGGGACACCGGTTGTCATTTATTGGGTAGCGAAGGATCTTGTATAATTGAAAGGAAAAAACAAAAATGAGTCTGCCGTCATATACCGATTCCATCAATGATGCGTTTCTGCCATTAAGAGATACGGTTTTCAATCAGCTCAGGCTCCAGATACTTCATGGCGAGCTGAAGCCGGGGGAAAGACTTATGGAGGTGGCTCTGGCCGAAAAGCTGGGAGTATCCAGAACACCCGTCAGAGAAGCCATAAGAATGCTGGAGCAGGAGGGTCTGGCGGTACTGCTGCCGAGGCGCGGTGCCCATGTGGCCAGCATAGACAATAAACAGCTGGAGGATATGCTGGAAGCCAGACGTACCCTGGAAGCGTTTACCGTGAATGCCGCCTGCGGACGGATCTCCAGAGCGCAGATAGAGGAGCTCCGGCAGTTCAATATGAAGTTCAGGGAGGCTGTAAAGAGCGGTGACACCGTAGCGATGGCGGATCTGGATTTTATTTTCCACGAAGCCATAGCCAGGGCAGCGGGAAATAAGAGGATCATGGAGATGCTGCAGCATTTGAGGGAGCAGCTTTTCCGTTATCAGTACGAGTATCTAAAGGATACTGCCGACCACCGGCATCTGGTGGAGGAGCATGAGCTTATATGCCGTGCCTTTGAGGAAGGGGACAATAATAAAGCAGTGGAGATAATAAAGCTCCACATAGACGATCAGGAGCTGGGTATCTACTACCAGCTGGAAAAAGAAAACCGGTCGAAGACTAAAAAAAGAAGGTTTGAATGAAAAAGGATGTAATTGTTGCCATAAAAGGGCTGCAGATAGATGATACAAATGATGATGCCGTTGAGATACTCGTTAACGGGAAATATAATGAGAAGAACGGCAGGCATTTTCTGCGCTTTGAACAATATGAGGATGATGGTACTCCCACAAAGAATGTCCTCTCCTTTGACGAAAAGGCAATGGAGCTCACCAGAAGAGGAGGTACACAGCTCCATATGACCTTTATGGAGAAGGAAAAGACCCTGACAAATTACACGACGCCCTTCGGAGCGCTGATGGTTGGGGTAAATACCGACAGGATCTCTGTGGAAAAGAGTGATGACAGGATACATGCGGAGGTGGATTACGGACTCGAATTCAATTATGAGTATGTAGCAGACTGTCAGCTGTCACTTGACATCACACCACGGCCTTAGGATCTGTGCATAAATAAATCTTCACATTTGACTTGTCCAGACGTCCATCTGCTTCATCAGAAAGCCTCGCCGTAGCCCGCTACGGCTACGTTTTCTTCTTTGCAGATGAACGCCTGTCCTGCGT
>CADCQV010000223.1 GCA_902803625.1 uncultured Lachnospiraceae bacterium | reverse complement strand
CAAAGTCCTGTATGGTCTCATCCCACATTCTGATATTTGAGGCTATAGTATCCTCAAACATGATTATGTCCTGATCCACCACTGCGAAAGAGCCCGTGAATACATTTCTGTCTATTTCCCTCATCGGTTTCCCGTCAAAAAGTATCTCACCCGACCAGGGCTGATACAGACCGGAAAGGAGTTTTGACAGGGTTGACTTGCCACACCCGCTCTCACCGACGAAAGCCACTCTGCTGCCGGGTTCGAGCTTCAGGTCAAAGCCCTCTATCAGAGGCTTGTCGAGCCGTGAATATCCGAAGGTGACATTCTTCATCTCTACTCTGCCCCGGAGCTTCTTATAGTTTGTCCCGGTGTCCTGAAGACGTTCTGCGTTGTCCGCACTGTTTTCATCGGAGGGATAGTTCATCACATCCTCTATCCGCTCCATCTGTGTCCTGAGCTCCTGCAGCGTCTGGCCCGTGGATATGAAGGTCGAGGCAGGTGAAGTAAATGAAGCAAGGAAGCCCTGGAAGGAAGTTATCATTCCGATGGTGAAGCTTCCCCGTATTATCAGATATACACCTATCATGAGTACCAGCGTATTGGTAAATACGGACACTATACCGGGGACACTGCCAAGGTACTGATTGAGCCTCGCGAATTTCACCTTCTGGGTATTGACACTCGCCTGATATCCGGCCCATTTCCGGAAATATCCTTCCTCCGCTCCGCTTGCCTTTATCGTCTCTATCATTTCTATGCCTGCTGTAGTGCAGCTTGAGAGCCTTCCCGCATCCCTCATCTGTATCCTTGAGAGATTGACGCGTTTGGCGGAGATAAGTCTGGATATAAACATATTGATCACTATAGAGGATATGCCGACAAGCGTTAGAATGATGCTGTTTTTCAGCATTATCACCAGATAAAACACCATCATCACAGCATTCAGTGCAAGAGGCGCAAAGGTATAGATCAGCGAATTTGAAATACTCGCGTTACCGGATCTTCTGGACAGGATATCTCCCACATATCTCTGGGAATAAAATTCCATCGGAAGATTGAAAAGCTTCCACATATAAGAGGTGGTCCCATATGTGGACATCCTTCCGTCGATCCTTTTGGAATAAAGAGCCTGTATGAGCTGTGAAAGTATCTGGATAAAGCCGAATACAGAGATCACGATGATAAATGGAAGATACCATCCGGGATCCTTTCCGGTAAGCAGCCTGTCTAAGAATATCCTTGAAAATACAGGATTTATAACGCCGATAAGAGAGGAGATGACCCCGGTGATGATAACAAATGCGATCGCTGCGCCGCAGCCTGCAAGTCTTCCGGCAGCAAATTCAAGAGTGGATTTCTGTCTGCCGTCAGGCACAAAGCTTTCAGAGGGAGCAAACATCATAGAGATGCCGGTAAACTTCTCATCGAATTCCTTCATCGAGACCGTATAGGTTCCCTTCGCGGGATCATTCAGATAAACCCTGTCCTTCCTGAAGCCGTCCACTACAACGAAGTGATTGAACTCCCAATGGACAATACAGGGAAACGTGCCGTTGTCCCTTAAATATTCAGGCTCATATCTGTAGCCTGAAGCGGTTAATCCATAGCTTCTCGCAGCTAACAGGATATTTCTGCCGTTGGATCCGTCGCGGGATACACCGCAGTCACGGCGGACCTGCTCCAGCGGTACCCACTTGCCGTAATATGCAAGGATCATCGCGAGAGAAGCGGCCCCGCACTCCAGCGCCTCCATCTGCATTATGAATGGAACCTTCACGACCCCGCCACGCACAGGTTTTTTTATCTTTGTGCCTGAAGCGCGGCTATGTCCCTTTTTTTGAGGTTTTTTCATTTCCTGATCCATACGGTTTATTATAAAGAAAAAGACCGCTTTTATTCCGTCGCGATGTCTATTCGGTCGTTTTTCGTGTCTATTCGGTAATTCATTCTCCTTATTTTTTTATAGAATAGTAGCTATAAGGGTTAGTGGGCTTATGGAAAACGAAACCATATTCAGGGATAAATCAATAGAGCGGATTTCATCGCCGGATCGGCTTAATGACTATATCAGGCTTTCAAATCCCGGAGTCTGGTTCATACTGGCGGCGATAACAGTAATCCTTGCAGGAGCCTGTGTCTTCGGCATCTTCGGTCACATTGACTCATAT